>NZ_AQOI01000190.1:0-13207 GCF_000364665.1 Xanthomonas sp. SHU 199 | reverse complement strand
CTCACCCCAACCCCTCTCCCGGTGGGAGAGGGGCTAAGGCGTCTCCCTTCTCCTGCCTGGAGAAGGTACCCCGCAGGGGCGCGGATGAGGGTGCGGGTGCTGCCTCGTGGATCACGTCAGCGGGTCGCTCCGCGCCGTACCCTCACCCCAACCCCTCTCCCTGTGGGAGAGGGGCTAGGGCTTCTCCCTTCTCCCGTCGGGAGAAGGTGCCCCGCAGGGGCGGATGAGGTGCGGGTGTCGCCGCGTGGATCACGTCAGCGGGTCGCTCCGCGCCGGACCCTTCACCCCAACCCCTCTCCCGGTGGGAGAGGGGCTTTTGATGCTTTCAGTGACCTGTTGCGCCTGGGCAGGCCTGCACTGCCAGGCGCTGGCAGCGCTGCCCGATCGCCTGCCGCTCAGCCCGCGCTGAGCAGCAGTCGCTTGGCGGCCGCGCGGGCTTCCTTGCTGACTTCGACCCCGCCCAGCATCCGTGCCAGTTCTTCCTCGCGCTGGCGCGGGGCCAGCAACTCCACCGAGCTCTGGGTCATGCCTTCGACCGGTGCCTTGCTGACCCGGTAGTGGGCGTGGCCCTGGGCGGCGACCTGCGGCAGGTGGGTCACGCACAGCACCTGGCGCTGCTCGCCGAGCGCGCGCAGCTTCTTGCCGACGATGTCGGCGACGGCGCCGCCGATGCCCGAGTCCACTTCGTCGAAGACCATGGTCGGCACCGCGTCCAGGCCCAGCGCGGCGACCTCGATCGCCAGCGAGATGCGCGACAGTTCGCCGCCGGAGGCGACCTTGCGCAGGGCGCGCGGCGGCTGCCCGGCGTTGGCGGCGACCAGGAACTCGACCCGCTCGGCGCCGGCCGGGTCCGGCCGTTCGGTGTCGTGCGGCTCGAGCTGGATCAGGAAGCGCCCGCCGCCCATGCCCAGTTCGCCGATCAGGGCGGTGGTGTCGTGCGAGAGCGCCTGCGCGCCGCGGTCGCGGGTGGCGGTCAGGGCGGCCGCGGCGTCGCGCCAGGCCTGGGTGGCCTGGGCGATCTCGGCGTCGAGCACGTCCAGCCGCTCGCCGGCGCCGCGCAGGCTCTCCACTTCGGCGAGCAGGGCGTCGCGGTGGTCGGCCAGCGCGTCCACGCCGATCCGGTGCTTGCGCGCCAGGTCGTGCAGGCGGCCGAGCTTGCGTTCCATCTCGTCGAACTGCGCCGGGTCGGCATCCAGGTCGTCGCGGACCCGGTCGATCAGCGCCAGCGCTTCCTCCAGCTGGATGCCGGCGCTGTCGATCAGCGCCTGCACCTCGGCCAGGCGCGGGTCGTACTCGCCGACCTTGCCGAGCTCGTGGCGGGTCTGCTGCAGCAGGTCCAGCACCGCCGGCGCCTCGTCGCCGTTGAGCCGCTGCGCCGCGCCCTCGCAGGCGCCGATCAGCGCGGCGGCGTGGGCCTGGCGGCGGTGGTTGGCGTCCAGGGCGGCGATCGCCGCCGGGTCCAGGTCCTCGCGCTGCAGTTCGGCCAGCTGGTGCTGCAGGAAGCCGATGCGGTCGCTGACGTCGCCCTGCGCCAGCAGGGTCTCGCGCTCGCTGAGCAGGCCCTGCCAGCGGGCGGCGGCGGCGCGCACCGCGGCCCGCTCGGCGTCGTTGCGGGCGTAGGCGTCGAGCAGGCCGAGCTGGCTGCCGCGCGAGAGCAAGGCCTGGTGTTCGTGCTGGCCGTGGATCTCGACCAGGTGGCCGGCCAGCTCCGCCAGTTGCGACAGGGTCACCGGGCGGCCGTTGATCCAGGCGCGCGAGCCGCCGTCGGCGCGGATCACCCGCCGCAGCTGGCAGTGGTCTTCGTCGTCGAGTTCGTTCTCGCGCAGCCAGGCGCGGGCCTGGGCGGGGGGCACGAACTCGGCCGACAGTTCGGCGCGGTCGGCGCCGTGGCGGACCACGCCGCTGTCGGCGCGCAGCCCGGACAGGAAGCCGAGCGCGTCCACCATCAGCGACTTGCCGGCGCCGGTTTCGCCGGACACCACGGTCATGCCGGGGCCGAATTCCAGTTCGGTGCCGCGTACGACGGCGAAATCCTTGATCGAGAGATGTCTGAGCATGGGGTCTGCATCCGGAGCCGCGCAACGCTAGCATGCGCGGGTAGGTGGGCCAATGACTTGCCAAGCCGGCGTGCAGACATTATCTAAGGACCAGTCTCACGGGTTGATTCCATGCGCGCTTCCCCGGTCCATTCCAGCCTCGATCCGCGTGCCCGGCAGCTGCTGCGCACGCTGATCTCGCGCTACATCCGCGACGGCGAGCCGGTCGGTTCGCAGACCCTGGCCCGCCACGCCGGGCTGGACGTGAGCCCGGCGACGATCCGCAACATCCTGGCCGACCTGGAGGACGCCGGGCTGCTCAGCTCGCCGCATACCTCGGCCGGGCGCGTGCCCACCGCCACCGGCTACCGGGTGTTCGTCGACAGCCTGGTGCAGATGCGCCCGCCGGCCGAAGGCGAGGTGGCACGGCTGCGCGCGGAGATGGCCAATGCCGCCGGCACCCAGGCATTGCTGGGCAGCGCTTCGGAGCTGCTGTCGGCGATGACCCACTTCGTCGGCGTGGTCAGCGCGCCCAAGCGCGAGCAGTTCGCGTTCCGGCACATCGATTTCGTGCCGCTGGACGCGCGGCGGGTGCTGGCGATCCTGGTGTTCGCCGACAACGAGGTGCAGAACCGGGTCATCGAACCGCGCAAGGCCTACGAGCCGGCCGAACTGGAGCGGGTGGCCAACTATCTGAACCGGCATTTCGCCGGGCGCGCCCTGGCCGACATCCGTGCCAGCCTGCTGCGCGACCTGCGCCACGCGCGCGACGAGATGGAGCAGTTGCTGGCGCACAGCGTCGAGCTGGCCGAGCAGGCGCTCGCCCCGGCCGGCGACGACATGGTGCTGGCCGGGCAGACCAAGCTGATGGGCGTGCAGGACCTGTCGGACCTGGAGCGGCTGCGCGAACTGTTCGAGGTCTTCGCCAGCAAGCGCGAACTCCTGCAACTGCTCGAACGCACCATCCGCGCGCCTGGCGTGCGCATCTTCATCGGCGAGGAAACCGGCATGGTGCCGCTGGAGAGCGTGTCGCTGGTGACCGCCCCGTACATGGCCGGCGGCCAGGTGCTGGGCGTGCTGGGCGTGATCGGCCCCAAGCGCATGGACTACGACCGGGTCATCCCCCTGGTCCAGACCGCCGCCGACGTCCTCGGCGCCCGCCTGGACCCATCTCCGCCGGGCGACCGCTGAACGCACGCAGCGCTGGTCGAAGCGCCGCCGCCTCATCCGCCAGCAGGCCATCCAGCCGCGCCCGGGCGAATCCCCAATCCCCAATCCCGAATCCCCGCTTTTCAGCAGCCGAATGGCTGATCATCCCGGCCTCTCTTGAATCCGCCCGCACCGCCCACATAGGTGGTCCGGTAAGGCGGGACGTACCCCGCCAGGGACCCGGACATGACGCAAGAGCACCCCGAATTCGATTCCGAACACCTGACCGAGGCGCAGCAGCCCTCGACCGATCCGCTGCAGGCGGAGATCGAGACGCTGCGCAGCGAACTGGCCCTGGTCAAGGCCGACGCCCTGCGCGAGCGCGCCGACCTGGAGAACCAGCGCAAGCGCATCGCCCGCGACGTGGAGCAGGCGCGCAAGTTCGCCAACGAGCGCCTGCTCGGCGACCTGCTACCGGTGTTCGACAGTCTGGACGCGGGGCTGAGCGCTGCCGGCAGCGAGCCGAGCCCGCTGCGCGACGGCCTGGAGCTGACCTACAAGCAGTTGCTCAAGGTCGCCGCCGACAACGGCCTGACCCTGCTCGACCCGACCGGCGAGCCGTTCAACCCCGAGCATCACCAGGCGATCAGCCAGGCCGAGGCCGAGGGCGTGGCCCCGGGTCACGTGATCCAGGTGTTCCAGAAGGGCTACCTGCTCAACGACCGCCTGCTGCGGCCCGCTCTGGTGGTGGTGGCCAAGCACGACTGAGCGCGCCGGCCGCCCGCGCCTGAACCCGGCGCGGCGGCGGTGGAACGCTAATTTGCGGCGATGGCTTGAATGACCTGCAGCCATCCCTATATCCGAACCAGATCCCGGCACTGGCCGGCTACACGACCTTTCAGGAGTCATTGCAATGGGCAAGATCATCGGCATCGACCTGGGCACGACCAATTCGTGCGTGGCGATCATGGACGGCGGCAAGGCCCGCGTCATCGAGAACTCCGAGGGTGACCGCACCACGCCTTCGATCGTCGCCTACACCAAGGACGGCGAAGTGCTGGTGGGCGCCTCGGCCAAGCGCCAGGCCGTCACCAACCCCAAGAACACCTTCTACGCGGTCAAGCGCCTGATCGGCCGCAAGTTCACCGACGCCGAAGTCCAGAAGGACATCGGCCTGGTGCCGTACAGCATCGTCCAGCACGACAACGGCGACGCCTGGGTGGCCACCGCCGACGGGCGCAAGCTGGCCTCGCAGGAAATCTCCGCGCAGGTGCTGGAGAAGATGAAGAAGACCGCCGAGGCGTTCCTGGGCGAGACCGTCACCGAGGCGGTCATCACCGTGCCGGCGTACTTCAACGACAGCCAGCGCCAGGCGACCAAGGACGCCGGCCGCATCGCCGGCCTGGACGTCAAGCGCATCATCAACGAGCCGACCGCGGCCGCGCTGGCCTACGGCCTGGACAAGGGCCAGGGCGGCGACCGCAAGATCGCGGTGTACGACCTGGGCGGCGGCACCTTCGACGTGTCGATCATCGAGATCGCCAACGTCGACGGCGAGAAGCAGTTCGAAGTGCTGGCCACCAACGGCGACACCTTCCTGGGCGGCGAAGACTTCGACAAGCGCGTCATCGACTACCTGGTGGAAGAGTTCAACAAGGACCAGGGCATCGACCTGCGCAAGGATCCGCTGGCGCTGCAGCGCCTGAAGGACGCCGCCGAGCGCGCCAAGATCGAGTTGTCGTCCTCGCAGCAGACCGAAGTCAACCTGCCGTACGTCACCGCCGACGCGTCGGGCCCGAAGCACCTCAACATCAAGCTGACCCGGGCCAAGCTCGAGGCGCTGGTGGAGGACCTGGTCAAGCGCACCATCGATCCGTGCCGCACCGCGCTGAACGACGCCGGCCTGCGCGCCAGCGACATCACCGAGGTGATCCTGGTCGGTGGCCAGACCCGCATGCCGAAGGTGCAGCAGGCGGTGGCCGAGTTCTTCGGCAAGGAGCCGCGCAAGGACGTCAACCCCGACGAGGCCGTGGCGCTGGGCGCGGCGATCCAGGGCGGCGTGCTGGCCGGCGACGTCAAGGACGTGCTGCTGCTCGACGTGACCCCGCTGAGCCTGGGCATCGAGACCCTGGGCGGCGTGTTCACCAAGATCATCGAGAAGAACACCACCATCCCGACCAAGGCCTCGCAGGTGTTCTCCACCGCCGAGGACAACCAGTCGGCGGTGACCGTGCACGTGCTGCAGGGCGAGCGTGAGCAGGCCCGCTACAACAAGTCGCTGGCCAAGTTCGACCTGTCCGGCATCGAGCCGGCGCCGCGCGGCCTGCCGCAGGTGGAGGTGTCCTTCGACATCGACGCCAACGGCATCCTGCACGTGTCGGCCAAGGACAAGAAGACCAACAAGGAACAGAAGGTCGAGATCAAGGCCGGCTCCGGTCTGTCGGACGACGAGATCCAGCGGATGGTCGCCGACGCGGAAGCCAACCGCGAGGAAGACAAGAAGTTCCACGAGCTGGTGCAGGCGCGCAACCAGGCCGACGGCCTGATCCACGCCACCCGCAGCGCGATCACCGAGCACGGCAGCAAGGTCGGCGGCGACGTGATCGGCAAGGTCGAGTCGGCGCTGGCGGACCTGGAAACCGCGATGAAGGGCGACGACAAGGGTCAGATCGAGGCCAAGACCAAGGCGCTGGAAGAGGCCGGTCAGTCGCTGTACGCGGCCGCGGCGGCGGGCGAGCAGCAGTCGGGCGGCAACGCCGGCGGCGCGCATGCGTCCTCGGCCCACGCCGACGACGTGGTCGATGCCGAGTTCACCGAGGTCAAGGACGACAAGAAGTAAGCCGGGATTGGGGATTCGGGATTGGGGATTCGCGAAGGCCTTGGTCTGTTGGTTCCCACTCCCATCCCTGTCCATCAAGTTTGCAAAAGCGGAAGAGCCGAGGCTCTCCGCTTTTGCATTGAACGAATCCCGACTCCCGAATCTCGAATCCCCGCCCCATGAGCAAACGCGACTATTACGAAGTGCTGGGTGTGGCCCGCACCGCCAGTGACGACGAGCTGAAGAAGGCCTATCGCCGTTGCGCGATGAAGTACCACCCGGACCGCAATCCCGGCGACCAAGCCGCCGAGGCCGCGTTCAAGGAATGCAAGGAAGCCTATGAGGTGCTGTCCGACGGCAATCGCCGGCGCATGTACGACGCGCACGGCCACGCCGCATTCGAGCACGGCATGGGCGGGATGGGCGGGGGCCCGGGCGGCCCGGACATGGGCGATATCTTCGGCGACATCTTCGGCAACATCTTCGGTGGCGCCGGCGGTGGCGGGCGTGCGCCGCGGCGCGGCGCCGACATCGGCTACGTGCTGGAACTGGACCTGGAAGAAGCGGTGGCCGGCATCGAGCGCCGCATCGAGATTCCGACCCTGAGCGAATGCGAGCACTGCCACGGCAGCGGCTCGGAGGACGGCAAGGTCGAGACCTGCGGCACCTGCCACGGGCGCGGCCAGGTGCGCATCCAGCGTGGCATCTTCG
The DNA here is from genome assembly GCF_000364665.1 of Xanthomonas sp. SHU 199. Lineage (NCBI taxonomy): Bacteria > Pseudomonadati > Pseudomonadota > Gammaproteobacteria > Lysobacterales > Lysobacteraceae > Xanthomonas > Xanthomonas sp. SHU 199. The sequence goes on along the minus strand of NZ_AQOI01000190.1, from coordinate 6,493 downwards.
CCATGCAGCAGACCTGCCCGCAGTGCGCCGGCCGCGGCCAGATCGTGCAGAATCCGTGCGGCGTGTGCCATGGCGCCGGGCGCGTGGAAGAGACCAAGGTGCTGTCGGTGAAGATCCCCGCCGGCGTCGACAACGGCGACCGCATCCGCCTGTCGGGCGAGGGCGAGGCCGGTCCGGCCGGCACTCCGCCGGGCGATCTGTACGTGGAAGTGCGCGTGCGCGAGCACCCGATCTTCCAGCGCGACGGCGACGACCTGCACTGCGAGGTGCCGATCCGCATCTCGCAGGCGGCGCTGGGCGACACCGTGCGCGTGGCCACCCTCGGCGGCGAGGCGGAGATCCGCATTCCGGCCGAGACCCAGACCGGCAAGTTGTTCCGCTTGCGCGGCAAGGGCGTGCGCTCGGTGCGCAGCCGCAGCGAAGGCGATCTGTACTGCCGGGTGGTGGTGGAGACGCCGATCAATCTCACCGCCGACCAGCGCAAGCTGCTGGAACAGTTCGAATCCACCTTCACCGGCGAGGACGCGCGCAAGCATTCGCCGAAGTCGGCGACCTTCATCGACGGGGTGAAGGGGTTCTGGGACCGGATGACGTCGTGAGGTGAGCCGGGATTAGGGATTCGGGATTAGGGATGACCAGCCTGCGGCTGTTGGAAGCCGGGATTCGGGATTGGTGATGACCAGCCTGCGGCTGTTGAGAGCCGGGATTCGTGATGGTCCCGGTGTTGTTTCCCGCAGTGCTTTTGTGGGAGGGGCTTCAGCCCCGACGCTTTACCGCCAACGCGTCGGGGCTGAAGCCCCTCCCACATTGGAATGTTTCGCGCGCTGAGCGCAGCGGAGAATTGGGAGTTTCGATGCTGGCTGTGCGTGGGCGTCTCCCCGCACCATGCCCCTGTTGCAGGAGCGGCTTCAGCCGCGACGCTTTCTCGTCGGAGCGTCGCAGCTGAGGCCGTTGTTGCTGAAAGCCCCCGCAACACGGCGCATGCACGCGCCTCTTGGCGCTCTTGCGCCGGCGCTACACTACGGCGATGAACGCTTCCGCCGACAGCTCCGCTGCAAGTCATCTCATCCATGGCCGCCGCCAGCGCCCCGACGGGCCGGTGCCGGTCGACGTCATTTCCGTGCAGTCGCAACTGGTCTACGGCCACGCTGGCAATAGCGCGGCGGTGCCGCCGTTGCGCGCGCTGGGCCTGCGCGTGGCCGAGATCCCGACCACCTTGCTGAGCAATGCGCCGTTCTATGCGACCTTGCGCGGCAAGGTGCTGCCGTCGGACTGGTTCGCCGATCTGCTGCTCGGCGCCAGCGAACGCGGCCTGCCGCAACGCGCGCGCATGCTGGTGTCCGGCTACTTCGGCAGCGTCGGCAATGGTGCCGCCTTCGCCGACTGGCTCGACGCCACCCTGCCGCAGTGCCCGACGCTGCGCTACTGCCTGGACCCGGTGATCGGCGATACGCACACCGGTCCCTACGTGGAACCGGGCCTGGAAGCGATCTTCGCCGAGCGCCTGTTGCCGCGCGCATGGCTGGTGACGCCGAATGCGTTCGAGCTCGGCCGCCTGACCGGCATGCCGGCACTGGCGCAGGACGAGGCGATCGCCGCGGCGCGCGTGTTGCTGGGGCGCGGTCCGGAATGGGTGCTTGCGCACAGCGTCGGCGGCGATGCCGGGCAATTGGTCACGCTGGCGGTGAGCCGCGAAGCGGTCTACCGCTGGTGCTCGCCATTGCTGCCGGTGGATGTCGCCGGCACAGGTGATGTGTTGATGGCGCTGCTGGTGGCGTTCCTGTTGCGCGGCGACAGCTTCGAGGCGGCGATCGGCCGCGCCATCGCCGGTGTGCACGCGGCGCTGGAGGCGACCCTGGCCGCGGACGTGGAAGAACTGGACGTGCTGGCGGCGGCGCCGGCTGCGTTGGCCACGCCGCTGCGCTTCGTCGCCGAGCGCCTGGCGTGAGCCTGCACCCGGTCGTCGGCATCGTCGGCAGTGCCGGCGCCTATGGCCGCTGGCTGAGCCGCTTCTTCCGCGAGCGCATGCAGTTGCAGGTGATCGGCCACGATCCGGCCGACCCGCAGTCGCTGGCGCCGGAGGCGCTGCTGCAACAGGCGCAGGTGCTGATCTTCTCCGCGCCGATCCGGCACACGCCGGCGTTGATCGGCGAGTACGTGCAGCGCGCCGGCGGCCGCGAGCGCGACCAGCTCTGGCTGGACGTCACCTCGGTCAAGGCCGCGCCGGTGGCGGCGATGCTGGCCTCGCAGGCGGAAGTGGCCGGCCTGCATCCGATGACCGCGCCGCCGAAGTCGCCCACGCTCAAGGGCCGCGTGCTGGTGGTCTGCGAGGCGCGGGTGGCGCAGTGGCAGGCCTGGCTGCAGCAGCTGTACGCGGCGCTGGAAGGCGAGTGCGTGCGCACCACGCCCGAACACCACGACCGGGTGATGGCGCTGGTGCAGGCGATGGTCCACGCCACGCATCTGGCCCAGGCCGGCGTGCTGCGCGAGCATGCGCCGGCGCTGGGGCCGTTGCAGGCGCTGCTGCCGTACCGCTCGGCCTCGTTCGAACTGGATACCGCGATCATCGCGCGCATCCTGGCCCTGAATCCGGCCATCTACGAAGACATCCAGTTTGGCAATCCGCATGTGGGCGATGTGCTGGACGGGCTGATCGCGCAGCTGTCGCGGCTGCGCGACCAGGTCGGTCGCGGCGACGATGCCGCACGCGCGCAGTTTCGTGCCGAGTTTCTCGATGCCAACCGGCAGGCGCTGGGCGAGGCGGCGATCGCGCAGGGCAACTACAGCTATGAACGGGTGGGGTACTTGCTCGCCGATCTGACCGAGCAGGCCACGCTCAGCGTGTACTTGCCGGAAGACCGCGCCGGCTCGCTGCGCGCGCTGTTGCACGTGTTCGAGCGCCATGGGGTGAATCTCGCTTCGATCCATTCCTCGCGCACGCAGGCGGGCGAATTGCATTTCCGGCTCGGCTTCGATCCGGCCAGCGATGCGGGGGCGGTGCGTGGCGCGGCGGCGGAGATCGATGCCAGTGGGATCGGGCGGGTGCTGGCGGGGTGAATTGCATCGAACGCCGTCGCGGCTGAAGCCGCTCCTGCAGGAACTTGCGGCGAGTGGGCTGGGGCACTGTGGGGGACTTCAGTTCCGACGCGGTGCGCGATCGGAACGCGCACCGCTTCGCTCGTCGCGGCTTCAGCTGCGCTCCAGAACATATGGACGCACGACGCCCACCTCCAGATTCATCCACAGCGCATGTGGATGGCCACTGCGCAAACATGTGGATAACCCGCGGCGCGCCTTGCGGGACAAGCCTGTCAAGCCGTGTGGCGAAAAATTCACCAGCTTGCCGCCAGCACCCCGAACGCCAGTGGCGATGACGGGGCATGGCGGCACAGCGTGGTGACGACGCTAGACCGCGGTCAGGGTCAACTCGCCGCCGGTGGTGACGAACTGCTGGCCGCGGCGGATCAGCTTACGGCCGTCGGCCAGTTCGTAGCGCAGTCCGCTGTCGGCGTGCGGGTCGTGCTGCGCCTGCTGCTGGCGCGGCGCATCGTCCTGGAACTCGGTGATCAGATAGGCCTCGCCGTCGGGACCGAGGGCGGGCAATTGGCGAAAGGACATCGGAAGCCTCCTGTCGAACGCTGCATCGAATGCGGGACGCCGGAGCGGCGGCCGCGGGCGCGCGGCCGCAGCGCAGACGCGGTCCGACCGTAGTCCCGCCGTCGTTAGCGCGGCGTGCTCAGTCGATGAACTGCAGGCGAGCGAGTTCGGCGTACAGCCCGTCCTGCGCCAGCAGCTCCGCATGGGTGCCCTGGGCGACGATGCGGCCGTGGTCCATCACCACGATGCGGTCGGCCTTCAGCACGGTGGCCAGGCGGTGCGCGATCACCAGGGTGGTGCGCCCGGCCATCAGCCGCTCCAGCGCCTGCTGCACGGCGTGTTCGCTCTGCGCGTCCAGGGCGCTGGTGGCCTCGTCCAGCAACAGGATCGGCGCGTCCTTGAGCAGGGCGCGGGCGATGGCGATGCGCTGCTGCTGGCCGCCGGACAGGCGCGCGCCACGTTCGCCCAGTTCGCTGGCATAGCCCTCCGGCAATTGCCGCAGGAACGCGTCGGCTTCGGCCGCGCGCGCGGCGGCCTCGACCTCGGCCTCGCTGGCCTCGAGCCGGCCGTAGCGGATGTTGTCGGCGGCGCTGGCGGCGAACAGGGTGGGGTGCTGCGGCACCAAGCCGATCGCCGCGCGCAGTTGCGACGGGTCCAGCGTGCGCAGGTCCAGGCCGTCCACCTGCACGCTGCCCGATTGCGGGTCGTGGAAGCGCATCAGCAGCGCCAGCACCGTGCTCTTGCCGGCGCCGGAGGGGCCGACCAGGGCCACGCTCTCGCCGGGCCGCACGTGCAGATCGAAGCCGTCCAGCGCCGGGTGATCGGGGCGCTGCGGGTAGCGGAAGCTGACGTTGTCGAAGCGCACCTCGCCGCGAAGCGGCTGCGGCAGCGCGCGTGGCTGCGCCGGCGCGACGATCTCGGGGCGTTCCTGGAACAGTTCGGCGATGCGGCCCATGCCGCCGGCCGCGCGCTGCAGGTCGTTCCAGACCTCGGCCAGCGAAGCCACCGAGCCGCCACCGAACATCGCGTACAGCAAAAACTGGCCGAGCGCGCCCGCACTGAGTTCGTGGGCGGCGACCTCGTGCGCGCCCAACCACAGCACCAGCACGATAGCGCCGAAGATCAACACGATGGCCGCGGCGGTGATCAGCGCCTGCGCGCGGACCCGGCGCCGCGCCACCGCCACGGTCTGCGTCAGCGCCTCGCCGAAGCGGCCGCGTTCGTAGCCTTCGCGCGCGTACGCCTGCACCGTGCGCACAGCGCCCAGGGTCTCGGCGGCCAGGGTGTTGGCGTCGGCGACGCGGTCCTGGCTGGCGCGCGAGATCTTCTGCAGGCGCCGCGCACCGAGCACGATCGGCAGCACCGCCACCGGAATGCCGAGCAGGGTGTAGGCGGCCAGGTGCGGGCTGGTCACGCACAGCATCACCACGCTGCCGACCGCGGTGACCGTGCTGCGCAGCGCCACCGACATGGTGCTGCCGATGACCCCGCGCAGCAGTTCGCTGTCGGCCGACAGGCGCGAGACCAGTTCGCCGCTGCGGTTGCGGTCGTGGAAACCGGCATGCAGCCCGATCAGATGCGTGTACAGGCGTTCGCGCAGGTCGGCGACCACCTTTTCGCCGAGCAGCGACACGAAGTAGAAGCGAGTGGCGGTGGCCACGGCCAGCACCACCGAGACCGCGAACAACAGGGCGAACGACTCGTTGATGAGGCCGACGTCCTCGAAGCCATGATCGATCATCTGCCGGACCGCGACCGGCAGGCTCAGCGTGGCGCTGGAGGAGATCGCCAGCGCCACCAGCCAGGCGATCAGCAGGCCGCGCCGGCGACGCACGAACGGCCACAGGGTGCGCAGGCTGCCGAGTCTGCGCAGCGACTTGGCCTGGTCGGCCGACGGGGTGTTCATGCGGGGGCGGGTTCCGAACAGCGGACCCGATTGCGAGTGGCGTCGCGCAGGCGGGTTTTCAAGGCGTCGACGCGATCGCGGGGCAGGCGCAGGCGCAGTTCGGCGCCGCCGGCGTCGAAGCGTTCATCGAGTTTTTCCGCGGCGCAGGCGCTCAGCGCGGCATGCACCGCGCCCAGGTCGTCGAAGCCGCAGTGCAGGGTCAGCAGGCTCAAGGCCAGCAACGGTTGCCGCGGCGCCAGGCGCAGGCATTCGGCCGCGCTGCCGCCATAGGCGCGGACCAGGCCACCGGCGCCGAGCTTGATGCCGCCGTACCAGCGCGTGACCACCACCACCACGCGGTCGAAGCCCTGGCCGTCGATCGCGGCCAGGATCGGCCGGCCGGCGGTGCCGGCGGGCTCGCCGTCGTCGCTGGAACGGTATTCGTCGCCGTGGCGGTAGGCCCAGCAATTGTGGGTGGCGTCGGCGACCATCACCTGCTGCACGAATGCCAGCGCTGCGCCGGCGTCGGCGATCGGCGCGGCGTGGGCAATGAAGCGGCTGTGCTTGATCTCCACGCTGTGGCTGACGGGGTGCGGGAGCGTGTCGGGCATCGGCGGCATTGTAGACGAGGTGCGCTGCCGGCCTGCGGCGCAGGCGCCGGCAGCGCGCGGCTCAGTCCTGCAGCAGCGGGCGCAGGTCTGCAGGCACCGTGCGGTGCGGGTGGGTGCGCTGGAAGCGCAGCAGGCTGGCGCGGGCGACGTCCAGTTCGCCGCCGTCGCGGCGCTCGCGGATCCGTTGCAGCCAGCGCCGCGGAGGCAATTGTGCATCGGCCTCCACGGCCACTTCCACTGCGGCCGCCAAGACGCCAGCGGAGGATCGGGGCTGCGCCGATGCGGCGGCGGGCGCGGCAGACGACATCGAAGGTTGCAGCGACAGCGCCTCCGGCGACCCGGTCGCTGCCGCCTGCGCGCGCGCGGCGGCCGCCGGCTTGGCTTGGCGGGCGTCGTCGGT
>NZ_AQOI01000189.1:0-15428 GCF_000364665.1 Xanthomonas sp. SHU 199 | reverse complement strand
TCTGCTGCGCCTGCAGCCCTCGGACTGGCTCCCGGACCACCTGGAACTGCCGGTGCGGGTGCTGGCCGAGGCCGCCACCGCGGGCGTCGTGCAACTTTGGCTACGGTTCGAGACACAGCCGCCGGGCCTGGAAGAGGCCGTGGAACGCCACCTGTTCCGGCTGCACCGCCGGCAGATCGCCGACAGCCGGCGCGCGCGCTGAGCCGGCACACCGCCCCCCGGACCGCCGCGGCGAGGTTGGCGGCGGCGAGCGGCTCGGCTAATGTGCGGCTCTGAATAGAAGGACCTGCACCGTGCGAGTCATCATCGTCGACGATCACACCCTGGTACGCGCCGGCCTGAGCCGGCTGCTGCAGACGTTTGCGGACGTCGACGTGGTCGCCGAGGCCAGCAACGCGCAACAGGCCGTGGACCTGGCCACCCTGCACCGCCCCGACCTGGTGCTGATGGACCTGTCCCTGCCGGGACGCAGCGGCCTGGACGCGCTCACCGACGTGCTGCACAGCTCGCCCAAGACCCGGGTGGTGATGATGTCGATGCACGACGACCCGGTGCATGTGCGCGATGCGCTGGACCGTGGCGCCACCGGCTTCGTGGTCAAGGACGCCGCCCCGCTGGAGCTGGAGCTGGCGTTGCGCGCGGCCAGCGCCAACCAGGTGTTCCTGAGCCCGCAGATCTCCTCCAAGATGATCGCGCCGATGCTCGGCCGCGAGCGCCCGGTCGGCATCGCCGCACTGTCGCCGCGGCAGCGCGAGATCCTGCGCCAGATCGGCCGCGGCCAGAGCAACAAGGAAATCGCCTCGGACCTGGGCATCAGCGTCAAGACCGTCGAGACCCACCGCGCGCGGATGATGGAATCGCTGGGCTGCCGCCGCGCCAACGATCTGGTCCTGCTGGCCGCACGCCACCAGGGCGAGCTGAGCTGAACTGGGGACGGCATCCCGACACGGGACATTGGCATGGCGCTTGCCTTAATCGGTCAGCAGGCGTGACGCTTCCGCCGGACCCCGCTGCATCAGGCATTTCGCCGTCGACTGTCCGGCGCCCACGCGCCGCATGTCGGGAAATCCCTGACACCCTGTCGGGAATTTGACTACCCTACTCAGGAACACCCCGATTCTGTTACCGTCGGGCGACAAGCACTATGCGTTCCACGGGCGCCAGAGGGTTGGCGCCGAACCGAGGAAGTCCGCATGAAGCCGACCGTTTCCGCCCAACTGGGCCAGCAACTGCATCTGACCCCGCAACTGCTGCAGTCGATCCGGCTGCTGCAGCTCGATGGCATGCAACTGGAACTGGAAATCCGCCGCGCACTGGAGACCAATCCATTGCTCGAGCTGGAAGAGCCCGAGGGCGTGATCGAGCCGGTGGTGAAGCACGAGGATGCGGCGCTGGAAACCGCGGCATTCGACGAACTTCCCGAGTCCTCGATGTGGGACATCCCCGCCGCCGGCTGGAACGACGGCGAAGACGACCGCATGCAGCGCATCGCCGCGGGCGAGTCGACCGATCCGCACCTGCGCGTGCTGCAGCGGCTGGCCCTGGAACTGCCGGCGGCGGAACTGGCGGCGGCCGCGTTCTGGCTGGAACACTGCGACGATGCCGGCTACCTGGACGGCGCGCTGGACACCCTGCAGCAACTGGCCAGCGCCCGGCTGGGCCTGTCGGTGGCGCAGGCCGAGGCGGTCCGCCAGCGCCTGCTGCACGGCGACCCGGGTGGCCTGGGCGCCTGCGACCTGCGCGAGTGCCTGCAGGCGCAGCTGAGCGACCTGCCCGGCCGCGTGCCCGGCCGCCACCTGGCCGGGCGCATCCTCGCCGGCGACCTCGACCTGCTCGCCAGCCACGACTACGCCCTGCTCGGTCGCCAGCTCGACGCCGAGACCGACGACGTGCGCGAGGCGGTGCGGCTGATCCTGTCGCTGCAGCCGCGCCCCGGCGACAGCCTGCAGCCGCAGGATCTGGGCCATGTCCTGCCGGACGTGGTGGCCTGGCACGCCGACGGCACCTGGCGTGTCGCGCTGAACCCGGCCACCACCCACCGCGTCACCGTCAACCCGATGCACGAGCGCGCCCTGGCCGAGGCCGGCGACGCCGCGCAGCCACTGCGCGAAATGCTGCAGGAAGCGCGCTGGCTGACCCGCGGCCTGTCGATGCGCTACGAGACCCTGCTGCGCACCACCCGCGCCATCGTCGAGCGCCAGTCGGCGTTCCTGGTCAAGGGCGAGGAAGCGATGGCGCCGCTGACCCTCAAGGAAGTGGCCGAGGCGATCGGCATGCACGAGTCGACCATTTCCCGCATCACCACCGGCAAGTACCTGCAGACCCCGCGCGGCACGTTCGAGCTGAAGCACTTCTTCGCCGTGCGCCTGGAAGGCGCGGCGGTGTCCGGCCAGGCGGTGCGCGCCATGGTCCGGCGCCTGATCGAATCCGAGCCGGCCGGGCGGCCCCTGGCCGACGAGGCCATCGCCGGGCTGCTGTCGCGACAGGGCGTGAACGTGGCAAGGCGCACTGTCGCCAAGTATCGTGAACAATTGGACATCGCTCCCGCACGCGAACGCCGCCGCGGCAGCAAACCGCTGCTGGCCCGTGCGGGCTAAGGAAAAACGACGCATATGAACAAACTGTCCGTGCTTCTGGTCGACGACCACGAAGGTTTCATCAACGCCGCCATGCGCCACTTCCGCAAGCTCGACTGGATGGAAGTGATCGGCAGCGCCGCCAATGGCCTGGAGGCCATCGAGCGGTCCGAGTCGTTGCGCCCGCAGGTGGTGCTGATGGACCTGGCCATGCCCGAGATGGGCGGTCTGCAGGCCACGCGCCTGATCAAGACCCAGGACCAGGCGCCCTACATCGTGATCGCCAGCCATTTCGACGATGCCGAGCACCGCGAGCACGCCATGCGCGCCGGTGCCGACAACTTCGTCAGCAAGCTGTCCTACATCCAGGAAGTGATGCCGATCCTGGAGGGACTTCGGACCGAAGGAGTGCCGGCATGAGCGAATCGCGGATCCTGGTGATCGATGACGACGCGGTGCGCGCCGAGCGGACCGTCAGCCTGCTCGAATTCATGGACCTCAACCCGCGTTGGGTGACCGACGTGGCCGACGTGCAGCCCGGCCGGCATCGGCAGACCGAGTGGATGGCGATCCTGGTCGGCGGGCTCGACGACCAGGATCAGGCCGATGCCTTCTTCGGCTGGGTGGCGCGCAGTTCGCTGCCGCCGCCGGTGCTGCTGCTCAACGGCGATGCGCAGGCCTTCGCGCAGCGCCATGGTCTGCACGAAGCCAACGTGTGGCAGCTGGAAGCGCCACTGCGCCACGCGCAGCTGGAAACCCTGCTGCGCCGTGCCAGCCTCAAGCGCCTGGACGCCGAGCACCAGGCCGGTGCCGCGCAGGACAACGGCCCGACCGGCACCAGCGCCGCGGTGACCCGCCTGCGCCGGCTGATCGACCAGGTCGCCGCCTTCGACACCACCGTGCTGGTACTGGGCGAGTCCGGCACCGGCAAGGAAGTGGTGGCGCGGGCGATCCACCAGCAGTCGCCGCGCCGCGACGGTCCGTTCGTGGCGATCAACTGCGGCGCGATCCCGCCGGATCTGCTGGAAAGCGAACTGTTCGGCCACGAAAAGGGTTCGTTCACCGGCGCGCTGAGCGCGCGCAAGGGCCGTTTCGAGATGGCCGAGGGGGGCACCCTGCTGCTCGACGAGATCGGCGACATGAGCCTGCCGATGCAGGTCAAGTTGTTGCGCGTCCTGCAGGAGCGCAGCTTCGAGCGGGTCGGCGGCAACGTCACGATCCGCTGCAACGTGCGGGTGATCGCCGCGACCCACCGCAACCTGGAAGAACGCATCGCCGGCAACCAGTTCCGCGAGGACCTGTTCTACCGGCTCAACGTGTTCCCGATCGAGATGCCGGCGCTGCGCGAACGCAGCGACGACCTGCCGGCGCTGGTGCACACCATCGCCGCGCAACTGGCGCGGACCGGGCGCGGCGAAGTGCGCTTCTCCGAAGAGGCCTTGCAGGCGCTGCGCAGCTACGAGTGGCCGGGCAACGTGCGCGAGCTGACCAATCTGGTCGAGCGCCTGGCGGTGCTGCACCCGGGCGGCCTGGTGCGGGTGCAGGACCTGCCGGCACGCTACCGCGGCGACTTCGCCTCGTCCATCGACGTCTCGGCCCCGCCGGCGCCGATCGCAACGGATCCGCGGCGGGTACCCAACGTGGTCGACCTGCACGTCGGCGGCAAGCCGGGGACGGACGCGGATGCGCCGGCCCAGGCCGCGGCGACGCTGCCGGAAAGCGGCCTGGACCTGCGCGGGCACATGGCCAACATCGAGCTGGCGCTGATCAACGAGGCGCTGGAGCGCACACAGGGCGTGGTTGCGCATGCGGCGCAACTGCTGGGCCTGCGGCGCACCACCCTGGTCGAGAAGCTGCGCAAGTACGGCATCGACCGCGACCAGACCGAACTGGCGAGCTGAGCCGGCGCACGGCGTCGGGTGCGGCCGCACCCGACGCGCCCCTTGTCCCTCGGAACGCTACGCCCTCTTCCCTTTCCTCGCCACCTGCCGGCCCGACGCGGGCGCTGTCGCGGCGCGCTCGCTCGCGGCGGCCAAGCCAGGTTTCGCCTGCACCGCTTCCCGATCGGCCCTGCCGATAGTGGACAGGCACCTTTGGCATGTGGCTTGCTTCACGTTTCCACAGCACCGGGCGGCACGTTCCGCACCGGGGACTTCCACCCGTCGCCAGGCAGGTCCCATGTCCATCCCCGTCACCAGTCCGCTGCTGCCGCCCCTGGAGGCGTTCGTCCCCTACCTGGAGCAGATCTGGCGCAGCCGCATCCTGACCAACGGCGGCGACATGCACCGCGCACTGGAGAAGGCGCTGGCCGAATATCTGGGGGTCAACCACCTGGCGCTGCTGACCAACGGCACCCTGGCGCTGCTGACCGCGCTGCAGGCGCTGCGCATCACCGGCGAGGTGATCACCACGCCGTACTCGTTCGTCGCCACCGCGCATTCGCTGCTGTGGCGCGGCATCAAGCCGGTGTTCGTGGACATCGATCCGCAGACCATGAACCTGGATCCGCTCAAGATCGAGGCGGCGATCACCCCGCACACCACCGCGATCATGCCGGTGCACTGCTATGGCACGCCTTGCGACACCGCCGCGATCGAGCGCATCGCCGATACCTACAACCTCAAGGTCATCTACGACGCCGCGCATGCGTTCGGGGTCAAGGACGCCGGCGGCTCGATCCTGCGCCACGGCGACCTCAGCGTGCTCAGCTTCCACGCCACCAAAGTGTTCAACACCTTCGAGGGCGGCGCCATCGTCTGCCCGGACGCCAAGACCTACCAGCGCATCAGCCGCCTGAAGAACTTCGGCTTCGTCGACGAGACCACGGTGGTGGCCACCGGCATCAACGGCAAGATGAGCGAGATCAACGCCGCCTTCGGGCTGCTGCAACTGCAGCACATCGATGCCGCACTGGCGCAGCGCGGGGCGATCGACGCGCAGTACCGTCGGCGCCTGGCGCAGGTGCCGGGGATCCGCTGCCTGGCGCCGCGGGAACCGGGACTGTCCAACTACGCCTCGTTCCCGATCCTGGTCGAGGACGCCTTCCCGCTGGTGCGCGACGAACTGCACCGGCTGCTGCGCAGCCACGACATTCTGGTGCGCCGCTATTTCTACCCGCTGATCAGCGACTTCCCGATGTACCGCGGCCTGCCCTCCTCGGCCCCGGCCGGCCTGCCGGTGGCGCGGCAGATGGCCGAGCGCGTGCTGTGCCTGCCGATCTTTCCCGGACTGGCGGCCGAGCAGGTGGACGCCATCGTCGACCTGATCGCCGCGGCGGGCGGCGTCATGCCCGCGTCCGATTCCCGTCGCACCCTGGTCCCTCCCTCCTTCGCCCAACCCGTGGAACCCGCAGCATGAGCCAAGAGACGTTTATCGAGAATTTCCTGTCGGCCACGGATTTCCAGAATCCGGTCGAGGTGACCATGGACACGGTGTTGCGCGAGCTGCCCGAATGGGATTCGCTGGCCGCGCTGGGCGTGATCGTGATGTTCGACATGGAGTACGGCAAGACCATCACCGGCGAGCATCTGGCCGCCGTGGTCACCCTGGGCGATCTCTATCAGCTGACCGAGGCATAGCATGCCGACCTCCACGTTGCACAACGTGCGCTTCGCCGGCATGGCGACCTGCGTGCCCAGGCGCGTCGTCTCCAACCTCACCGATTGCCGGCCGCAGATCCGCTCCGAGCGCGAGCGGCTGGTGCGCAACATCGGCATCCACACCCGGCGCATGGCCGCGGACTGGCAGTGCTTTTCCGATCTGGCCTTCGACGCGGCGCAGGTGCTGCTGGAGCGCCTGCAGTGGCAGCGCGAGGAGGTCGATGCGCTGATCGTGGTCACCCAGTCGCCGGACTATCCGATCCCGGCCACGGCGATCATCCTGCAGGACCGCCTGGGCCTGTCGCACGCCACGGTGGCGTTCGACGTCAACCTGGGCTGCTCGGCCTACCCGTTCGGCATCAACCTGCTCGGCTCGATGATCGCCGCCGGCGGGGTCAAGAAAGGCCTGCTGCTGGTGGGCGACCGCAGCGCCACCTTCGACGATCCGATCTTCTCCGATTCCGGCACCGCCACCGCGCTGGAGTTCAGTGCCGATGCGGCGCCGATGCATTTCGACCTCAACAGCGACGGCAGCGGCTATCGCGCGATCATCCTGCCGGTCGGCGGCCATCGCGAGCCGGTCGGGGTGCAGCATCTCATCCCGTATCGCGCCGACGAGAACGACCACTGGCATCGTGGCGTGGACCTGCGGCTGGACGGCGTGGCGGTGCTGAGCTTCTCCACCCAGCGGGTGCCGCCGGCGGTGCAGAAGCTGCTCGACTACAGCGGCGTGTCCAAGGACGAGATCGACTACTTCGTGTTCCACCAGGCCAACCGGATGATCAACGAGACCATCCGCAAGAAGCTCGGCCTGCCGCCGGAAAAGGTGCCCTCCACCCTGCACGATTTCGGCAACACCAGCGGCGCCTCGCTGCCGGTGACCATGACCGCGCGGATCAACAAGCAACTGGAAGAGAGCCGCAAGCGCGTGCTGCTGTGCGGCTTCGGCATCGGCCTGTCCTGGGGCACCTGTCTGGTCGATATCGACGGCGCGGTGTTCCCCGACCTGATCGAGTCCTGACGATGGCGCCTGTTGCAACGACCGATGCCTTCGGGCTGCAGGGCAAGACCATCCTGGTGACCGGTGCCTCTTCGGGCATCGGCGCAGCCGTGGCCGCGCTGTGCGCGCGCCTGGGTGCGACGCTGGTCCTCAACGGACGCGATGCGGAACGTCTGCAGGCGGTCGCCGCGGCGCTCCCTGGCGAGGGCCACCGTAGCGTCGTCGGCGACCTCACCGAGGACGCCACCCGCACGGCCCTGCTGGAAGCGGCCGAGCGCTACCACGGCCTGGCCTCGTGCGCCGGCATCGCCGCGCTGGTGCCGTTCCGGATGGCCGCCGAGAAGCACCTGCAGCAGATGCTGTCGGTGAACTACCTGGCGCCGGTCATCCTGACCCAGCAGTTGCTGGCCAAGCGCCGGCTGCACGAGGGCGCCTCGCTGGTCTACGTCTCGGCGCTGACCGCGCGCGCGGCGCCGCAGGCCAGCGCCGGCTACGCCGGGTCCAAGGCCGCGCTGGAGGCCGCGGTACGCTCCTTCGCGCTGGAACAGGCCCGGCACCGCATCCGCGCCAACTGCATCGCTCCAGGCTACGTCGACACGCCGATGCTGAGCAGGCTCGGCAGCACCGCGGACATGGACGACAAGATCGCCCTGACCCCGCTGGGCCGCATCGACCCGGCCGACGTCGCCAATGGCGCGGTCTACCTGCTGTCCGACGCCAGCCGCTGGATCACCCGCAGCACCCTGACCATCGACGGCGGGCTGTCCCTGCCGATCCGCCTATGAGCCCGGAGACCCCCATGTCCGTTGCGGAAACGCCCGCCGCGCTGCTGCAGACGCTGTACGGCGTGCACGGCAAGCGCATCCTGGTGACCGGCGCCTCCAAAGGTATCGGCGAGGCGGTCGCCAAGGCCTGCGCCGGCGCCGGCGCACGCCTGCTCGTCGCCGGTCGCGACGTTGATCGACTGCAGGCCCTGCTCGACGCCTTGCCAGGCGACGACCACCGCCTGTTCGCCGGCGACCTGTGCGACGCCGCCACCGTGCAGCGCCTGGCCGCCGAGAGCGGGCCGCTGGACGGCGTGGTGCACAGCGCCGGCATCCGCGGCCTGTCGCCGATGAAGCTGGTCAGCGAGCGCTTCCTCACCGAGGTGATGACGATCAACTACGTGGCGCCGACGATGCTGACCCGCCACCTGCTTGCGCGGCAGGCGCTGCGCCCCGGCGGCTCCATCGTGTTCCTCGCCTCGATCGCCGCGCTGACCGGCACCGTCGGCGTCGGCCCCTACGCCGGCTCCAAGGCGGCACTGATCGGCATGCTGCGGCCGTTGGCGCTGGAACTGGCACGGCGCCAGATCCGCGCCAACGCGCTGTGCCCAGGTCTGGTCGAGACCACCCTGATCAACGAGGACAAGGCCTGGTTCGAGGAGAGCCGCAAGCGCTATCCGCTGGGCATCGGCGACCCCGAGGACGTGGCCCTGGCCTGCCTGTACTTCCTCTCCGACGCCAGCAGCAAGGTCACCGGCCAGGCCTTCAGCATGGACGGCGGCGTGGAGTTCGCATGAGCGCTGCGCCTCCGCAACATGTGCTGATCGTCGGTGCCGGCGGTTTCGGCCGCGGCGTCGCGGCGATGGCCTGCAACGACGATCCAGGCCATGGCCAGGCCTGGGACATCAAGGGTTTCCTGGACAGCCGCAGCGCGCTCGGCGCCGGCCTGCGCTGGCCGCTGCTCGGCGACCCGGACACCTACCAGCCGGTGCCCGGCGACCTGTTCGTCTGCGCGCTCGGCGATCCGGCCGCGCGCCGCCGCTACAGCCAGCCGTTGCTGGCGCGCGGCGCCGACTTCATGGTGCTGCGGCCACGCCTGCGCGAGGCCTCGGAGACGCCGATTGGGCGCGGCAGCCTGTTCGAGGTCGGCGTGTCGATCGGCGCCGACAGCCGCATCGGCGAATTCGTCACCATCCTCGCCACCACCATCGTCGGCCACGACGTGGTGATCGGCGACTATGTGCAGATCGGCAACTTCGTGTTCGTCGGCGGCGGCGCGCGCATCGGCCACGATGTGGTCATCCACCCGCATGCCACCATCCTGCCCGGCATCGCGATCGGCGACGGCGCGGTGATCGGCGCCGGCAGCGTGGTGGTCAAGGACGTGCCGCCCAACGTCACCGTCGCCGGAAATCCGGCACGGACCATCTTCAGCCGTTGACCCCGCACCCAGGACGCCGTTCGGCATGACCCGCCACGCCCTCGACGCCGAGCACTACATCAGCCCGCACAGCCTGCGCCTGGAACAACAGCGCCTGTTCGGCACGCTGTGGATCTTCGCCGGCTTCGCCTCGATGGTGCGCGAGCGCAATCAGTTCTTCGCGCGCCAGGTGGCCGGGGTGCCGGTGCTGGTGCAGCGCACCGAGGCCGGCATCCGCGCATTCCTCAACCAGTGTCCGCACCGGCAATCGGCCATCCAGACCGAATCGCACGGCAAGCGCCCGCTGGTGTGCCCGTACCACGCCTGGTCGTTCGGCGCCGAGGGCGAGCTGCGCGGGCTGCCCAACTCCGGCCTGTACCAGTTCACTGCCGAGGAGAAGGCCGGCATCTGCCTGACCAGGCTGCATGTGCAGCAGGTCGGCGAACTGCTGTTCGTGAACATGGCCGAGCACCCGCTGCCGCTGGAGGAGCAGTTCGAGACGGCCTTCCTGGAGGATCTGCGCGCGGCGGCATCGCACGTGGATTCGCAGCTGATCTACAGCTGCCACCGGGTGCGCTACAACTGGAAGCTCAACATGGAGAACGTGAAGGATTACAACCATATCCCGTTCATCCATCCCAAGACCTTCAACCCGTTGATGACCGCCGCGCCCAAGCCCTCGGCGCATGTCGAGCGCCCCGCCGAGGTGCCCTCGGTGGTGGAACAACTGCTGCAGGGCGGCGCGCCGGTGCCACTTCAGGCGCTGAGCTTCCCGGCCAAGGCCGAGATCGCGGTGCAGGATCACTGGTATCGGCCACTGTGCGAGCGCTACGGCGAGGACTCGGCGTTCTACAACTGGTTCCTGTATCCGAACGTGAACTTCTACAGCGTGCGCGGCGACTCCTTCGTGCTGCAGCAATACGACCCGGTCTCGCCGCACGAGACCGATTACCACCTGTGGGTCGCCACCGCCCGGCGGAAAAGCGAGCGGACCGATTTCACCGCCCTGTTGAGCACGCTGATGCGCATCGAGCACCAGGTGATCGCCGAGGACACGGCGGTGCTGGAACGCCTGCAGGCTGGGTTCGGCCCGCATTCGCGCTCCTTCATGCATGGCGACTACGAGACCGAGCTGGTGCGCCAGCACCTGTGGTACCGCGCCAATGTGCTGGAGCAACCGGCATGAAGACGCTGGTGCTGATCGGCCAGGGCCATGCGCTGGAGCAGGCGCAACGCACCGCACAGGCCTGCGGCCTGGCGCACGTGGGCATCGCCCTGGAGTCGCCTGACCGCTACAACTTCGACCTGGGCGCCCTGCACGCCAGCCATGCGCCCGCCGCGACCGACGTGTTCGTCGCGATGGACGAGCGCGCAGTCAACCAGTCGCGGCACAAGTTGCTGGCCGACGTGCGCCTGGCGGGCTACGGCAGCGTCGATCTGGTGTGGCCGCAGTCGCATGTCGACGACGGCGTGCGCCTGCTCGGCAACGTACACGTTGGACCGGGCTGCAACCTCGCGGCCGGCAGCAGCATCGGCGCCGGCAGCTGGCTGGAACGGCAGGTGATCGTCGAACAGGACGTCCGTGTCGGCGCCTGCGTCACCCTGCATGCCGGCGTCCACCTCGGCCGCGGCACCCAGATCGGCCAGGGCAGCACCCTGGGCGGCGGCAGTATGACCCGCAGCGACGCGAAGATCGGCCGGCACTGCGAATGGCTGCTGCCCGGCACCGTGCCGGACATGCTGCCGGACCGCTGCTTCTACGACGCGCTGATGCCTGGCGGCGCCCGCATCCTGCGTTGATGCAGGCGCGCGCGAACGCGCGAGTCGCGGTGCCGTTCAACGATACGTTCCGCCAGTGACGGAAGTGGCGTCGCTGTGCCGACGTCTCCGATTCACTTTGCCAAAAGCGGCGCCACGTGCGACAGCACGCCGGGCTGGGATGCATGCACGCTTCCGGCGCAACAGGCTTCGCTAGGATCGCTCACGGGCGGCAATCGCCGCGCGGCCTGATCGCGCTACCACGCGACATGCCCCTCTTATCCGTCTTTCCAGCATTCGCACGCCTCCTTTCGCGTGCCCTTTCGAGTGGACCCATGACCGACCACATGGCCGCGCGTCAGCGCGAAGCCGACCTGATCGATGCCTGCAAGCGCGCCGGCGGCGCGATCTTCCTGGCCCCCAGTTCCAGTCTCGGCGGTCTGTACGCGGCCCGCGCCGCCGCGCTGTTGGCCGAGCGCGTCCCTGGCATCCGCATCGTCGCCCTGGACGATGTGTTTCACGAACGCCGCATCACCGATGCGGGCTTCGACGACGTGCGCCCGACAGCGACCTTCCTGCGCGACCCGGACCTGGCCGGGTTGCCCACGATCAACTGCGCCTACATGCCGACCGCATGGCTGCACTTCGATCAACTGCAGCGCCTGGGCAGCGGTCGCCGCGTCGATCTGCCGCAGTTGATGTACGCCCTGGACATTCCGCTGGTGTATCAGAGCGGACAGGTGACACGCGAACAGACGCTTGCGCACGCCGCGCAGTTCGACGCGATGCGCGGCCGCTTCGCCGATGCACTGAGCGAGCGTACGCTGGACGCGATCCTGCAGATGCGCATGGACGGCGACCGGCGGCCGCTGCTGGACGTCCTGTGCCCGATGGAGCAGGAGTACTACTCGGTGTATTCGGCCGTAGAGCATCCGCTACGCATTGGTGCGGGCGAACACTACGTGGATATCGGCGCCTATCGCGGCGACACGGTCAAGAAGTTTCGTGCGGCATCGCGCCACCGCTACGCCGCCATCCATGCCTTCGAGCCGGATCCGGAGAACTTCGCCGCCCTGCAGCAAGGGCTGGCAGACGATGACGGCCGCACGACCCTGTACAACGCCGCCGTCAGCGATGTCGCCGGGCCGGTGGCGTTCGACGCACGGGGCACCATGGGCAGCCGGATCGACGGCAGCGGCGCCGCGCGCGTGGACGGCGTGCGCCTGGACGATCTGATCGAAGAGGTCAGTGTCCTGAAGATGGATGTGGAAGGCGCCGAGGCCAGGGTGCTGCGCGGCGGCGCGGCGCTGATCGGGCGCTGCCGGCCGCGCATGGCCATCACCTGCTACCACCATGCGCTCGACCTGCTGGACATCGTCGCCGAACTCGACCGGATCCTACCGGACGCCAAGCTGCGCCTGCGTCAGTATGCTTTCTATTTCTACGACACCGTGCTCTACGTCGAATGACACGGCGATGCGCAGCGGCGCGATTGAGTCGCTCGGAGATCGCGCGGTCGCACCCTGCGGGTCTACCCGGCGCCGTTCAAGCGTAACTGAGCTACATCACCCATAGATGACGCGCCAGGCGGTCGTCGCGCTCGATCCTCCTCCGAGCGATGCGCAGGGCAGTACCGGTTGCTTGAGGCGATGGCGGCAAAGGGCAAAGCAGGCGATGCCAGCGATTGGAAAGGGTGTGCCTGTGTAACGTAACCCAGGCAACACCCCGCAAACGCGCCAGAAACGGCAAAAACTGAGGACCCGAGCGCCGTAAGCTTTTCCGAATGGCGTTGATCAGACCATCTTCAAAGGCCACCCAATGTCATAAGAAAATTAAAATCATTCAACGTACCAGCGCATGGCATACGTATATTTCGTATTCGACAGCAACTCCCCGTTCGAAACTCGGATATTTGCTTGAACAAACTGACCTGACGTATTAAGCAAAAAGTGCGCAGAATATGCAGGATTGCTCACAGCACCGAATTGCGAACCCATTGCCACATTCATTGACAAGTCCTGATCGCTCGAACACACCACGGCTTGCGACGAATCCAGCCTCAGCGAGGTATTCGTGCATAGCAAACCCCATACATGCTCCGGATTATTGTTTGGCGCCGTAATCAAAACTCTCACACTTGCCCCAGAATCCACCGCGGTGCGCAAGGTTTGCAGCGATCCGGACGATATGTTCCCGTTTGAATCGGTCGCGTAAACCAATGTCCATGCCTGCGCAGATCCGGCAGCCAAAGCGAGTGTGGCGATCGCTGCAATTTTACCAATGATCATTATTCCCCCTGTCGTTCAGTTGAAATTTCTCCGAAAAACTGCCATGAGCTGATCGTGCAAGCATGCCATGCAGCGCCCCATGCGAGCAGCCTCGCAAGCAGCATCAGGAGCGATGCGACTCATTGCGATGGAGCCCACGGATCGATCCTAGCAAAAATTTTTTTCAGAAAAATAGACCGCTTGCGACACATTCACTTCGATCAATAACATTAACAAGAAGCTCATGTAATCTCTCAGCAGGCTGTTCATCCGCGGCCGATCTGGAAGATGGGGTTACTAAGCCAACCCAGCCCCCGGAGCCCAGGATGGACCTGCATAAACATGCGGTTTGAGCCCGCGAGGTCGAGCATTGCTGGTGGACCGTATCCTGGTGCAGGGTTTGCGCGTGGCGGCGGCGGCGTATGCGGCAGGGGTCAGCGTGCGCACGGCCTACAAGTGGCTCAGGCGATTCAAGGAAGAAGGGACGCCAGGGCTGATGGATCGCCCCTCGCGGCCACGTCGTTGCCCGCACGCCACCCCGTAGCCCATTGTCGATCAGGTACTTGAGCAACGCCGCTGCCGGCAAAACTACCGTCAGATTGACTGGCAGCTTCGAGCGTGTTCTAACCGAAAATGGTGCCTGCTACGAATCCCGTCGCTTCCGCGGCCTGGTACGCAGGCTCGGCATGCGTCACCTGCGCACCAAGCCCTATACCCCGCGTACCAACGGCAAAGCCGAGCGACTCGCACAGACCAGCCTGGGCGAATGGACCTACGCGCGGCCTTACCTCAACTCCCAACAGCGCGCCGATGCCTTCCCCGACTGGGCACACCACGACAACTGGCAGCGCCCTCACGCCAGCCTCGGATACCTGCCGCCCATCTCCCGTATCCCAATGAACAACGTAGTGGGTTTACACACAGTGGATACGCCCAACCCGTCGGCGCGGACCGCGGCAAACATCTATCGGCATGCTTATTGCATCATCAGGGGATTGCTCCGCTCGATCGCGACTGCGCTCGCTGCCGAATCCGCCCCCCTTCGACACGGTCCATCGTTCATGCCCCACCCGCCCCTGGTCAGCGTGGTCATGCCGGCCTACAAGCTGCGCTACTTCGAGCAGGCGCTCGACAGCGTGCTGGCCCAGACCTATCCGGCGCTGGAACTGGTCATCTGCGACGACAACCCCACCGAGGCGATCGCCGAGGTGGTGGAACGCCGCGCCGCGATGGCCCCGTTCCCGATCCGCTACCACCGCAATCCGGAGCGCTACGGCGAACTCGGCAGCACCGCGCGCGCCATCGCCCTGGCCCAGGGCGAGTACGTGAAGTTCCTGCACGACGACGACGTGCTGGCGCCGGACTGCGTCGCCGCGCTGGTCGCGGCGATGCAGAGTGCACCGGACGTCCTGCTGGCGTCCTCGCGCCGCCAGCGCATCGACAGCCACGGCGCGCCGCTGGAGGACATCCCGGCGACCGCCTTCCCGTTCGCCGGCGACGTGCTGCTGGACGGGCCGGAGTTGCTGTCGTTCCTGGCCGACCACACCATCAACTTCGTCGGCGAGCCCAGCTGCGTGCTGTGCCGGCGCAGCGACCTGCTGGAGATCGGCGACGAGCTGATGACGCTGGCCGGCAAGGTCATCAACTGGGTCGGCGACCTGGCGCTGTATGCCAAGCTGCTGCACCGCGGCCACCTGGCGCTGCTGGCAAAGCCGCTGACCCGCTTCCGGGTGTCGGAGGAACAGTACAGCCAGGCCGGCCGCGACCAGCCCGGCATCGGCGACCAGGGCCATGCCAACTTCCGCCAGGGCGTGCGCGCGATGGGCTGGTACCGCGGCGATGGCGACGTCCGCCAGGTCACGGTGACGCCGCTGGGCGGCGGCCCCGGCACGCCGGTGGACCTGCTGCAGGCGATCCAGGACGCCTACGCGCGGGTCTGCGTACAGGCGACGCTGCGCGACTGGCAGGCGCGGCGGACGGTGACGCCGGCGCAACGCGACCTCCTCGACGCGCGCCTGGACGCCCTCGGCGGCGCGCCGCGGCT
>NZ_AQOI01000188.1:0-10184 GCF_000364665.1 Xanthomonas sp. SHU 199 | reverse complement strand
CCGGCCGGTGCTGGCCTGCGGCCGCAGGGCGCCAGCCGGCCCGCGGGCTCCAGCCACGGAAGTCCCGGGCGAGCGTCCATTTCCTCGCGCGTCCCTGCCGCACCCGCAGCCGCACGCGGCGTGCGCGCGGATGATGGCGCGCCCCACGACATCAGCGCTTGAACGACCGCGCGCGCCCAAACCGCCCCGGCCCCTGCCGATCGCCTGGCCGCGCCGCTACACTCGAGGTTCTTTGTGTCTGCCGAGGGAACTCCGTGAAACGACCGATCGTGAGCCTGCTGGCGCTTGCGCTGTCCGGCGCCAGCCTGGCGGCACCGCCGCCCGCACCGACCTTCGACACCAAGCGCTTGTCCGCCGACGTCAAGACACTGGCCTCCGATGCCTACGAGGGCCGCGCCCCGGGCTCGGCGGGCGAGGAGAAGACCGTGGCCTATCTGAGCGCGCAGTTCCAGGCGGCCGGCCTGCAGCCCGGCGGCGACCTGCGCGACGGCAAGCGCCTGTGGACCCAGGCGGTGCCGCTGCGCCGCGCCGACATCGTCGGTACGCCGCAGCTGGCCATCGCCAGCGGCGACCAGCGCCAGGCCCTGACCCAGGGCCAGCAGATCGCCGTGCGCGCCGCGCTCGACGGCAGCAGCCAAGTCAGTCTGGACGGCGCGCCGCTGGTGTTCGTCGGCTACGGCGTCAAGGCGCCCGAGCGCGGCTGGGACGACTTCAAGGGCGTGGACCTGAAGGGCAAGATCGCGGTGGTGCTGATCAACGACCCCGATTTCGAGACCGGCAAGGGCGCGTTCGACGGCAAGGGCATGACCTACTACGGCCGCTGGACCTACAAGTTCGAGGAAGGCGCGCGGCAGGGCGCGGCCGGCGTGCTGATCGTGCACGAGACCGCACCGGCGTCCTACGGCTGGGCCACCGTCGCCAACTCCAACACCAACAGCATGTTCGACGTGGTCCGCGACGATCCCAAGTCGGTGCACCCGGAGCTGGAGGGCTGGATCCAGCGCGACCTGGCGGTGGACCTGTTCAAGCGCGCCGGGCTGGATTTCGATGCGCTGAAGAAGCAGGCGCAGTCGCGCGACTTCAAGCCGGTGGAGCTGAAGGGCGAGCGCCTGTACGCCGACTACGCGGTGAAGTCGGAGGTGATCACCTCGCACAACGTGGTCGCGCGCCTGCCCGGCAAGACCCGGCCGGACGACACCCTCATCTACACCGCGCACTGGGATCACCTGGGCGTGGGCGCGCCCGACGCCAAGGGTGATCGCATCTTCAACGGCGCGCTGGACAACGCCAGTGGCGTCGCCGCGCTGCTGGAACTGGCCCGCGCCTTCGCCAAGGGCCCGGCGCCGCAGCGCTCGGTGGTGTTCATGGCGGTCACGGCCGAGGAAAAGGGCCTGCTCGGCTCGGAGTACTACGCCTCCAAGCCGCTGTATCCGCTGGCGCGCACGGTGGCGGTGATCAACATGGACGGCATGAGCCCGTTCGGGCCCTCGCGCGATTTCGGCATCTACGGCACCGCCAAGCTGGAACTGCTCGACGACCTCAAGCGCGTGGCCAAGGGTTGGGACCTGCGCTACACGCCCGATCCGAAGCCGGAAGCCGGCTACTTCTTCCGCTCGGATCACTTCTCCTTCGCCAAGCGCGGCGTGCCGGCGCTGTCCTTTGCCGCCGGCCAGGACTGGGTGGACGGCGGCGTGGCGGCCGGCAAGGCCGCCTCGGACGACTACACCGCCAAGCGCTACCACCAGCCCGGCGACGAATGGCAGCCGAACTGGACCTTCGCCGGCGCCGCGCGCGATATGCAGGTGCTGTACACGCTGGGCGAGGAACTGGCCAATTCGACGCAGTGGCCGAACTGGAGCCGCGACTCCGAGTTCCGCGCCACCCGCGACGCCAGCGCCGCACAGCGCCAAGCCGCGCCCGCCAAGTGAGTCACGCCCCAGTGCCGCCTGCGCCGCAGGCGGCTGCGGATCCGCCGCCGGGTGCGGGCGCGGAAGGCGCCGATCCGATGGGCGCCGACGCGGGGAGCGATCCGCTGCCGCGCTGGCTGGTCTACCTCGGCGTGGCCATGGCGTTCCCATTGGTCGGGCCGCCGCTGGGGACTGCGGCGGTCTTGCTGCCGATGATGGCGGTCGCGTGGCTCTGGGGCGGCGCTCACCTCGGTGACATCGGTGGCGGGCTGCTGATGCTGCTGGGGATCGCGCTGTATTCCTACCTGTTCGGCGTCTTGCCGGCCTTGCTGACCGGCCTGGTCGCGGTACGCGCCTGGCCGCGTCTGCGCGGTTGGCGCGCGCATCTGCGCATCGGTCTGGTCGGCGCCGGGTTCTCGGCAGCGTGCATCGGCTCGGCGATCGCGCTGTTCGGCGATCACGCCGAGATCGGTGCGCTGGCCGCCGCGGCAGGGCTGTGCGCCCTGGCCGGCTTCAGCGGCGCCACGTTGCTGTCGCGCGCGCTGCAAACTTTGCGCGGCGGCTGAGCGCCGCCGCGGCTCAGCCGCCGCTGGCCTGCTGCAGCGAGGGGGTGCGCCAGCCGGCGCGCACGCCCCAGAAGTAGAAGCCCAGCGCGACCACGCCGACCACCACCAGGTCCGGCCCGTAGGACAGGTAGCCGTGGCCGCCGAAGGTGGTGCTGCCGGCCCACGACAGCAGGGCGATGGTCGGCAGATAGGCGATCAGCCAGCTGGCGCCGCGCAGGTGCCGACGGAAATCCTTCCAGCCGTCGCGCTGCTGGTAGTAGGCGTACACCGGCAGGGCCACCAGCATCAGCAGGATGATCTCGCCGGTCAGCGGCCAGCGCGCCCAGTACAGCAGTTCGGTGGCCAGCACGAAGGCGGCGGCGGCCAGCACCGGCAGGCCGGCGATGCGCAGCGGGCGGTGCATCTCCGGCGCGTGCTTGCGCAGCGCCATCGCGCTGATCGGGCCGGTCAGGTAGGAAATGATCGTCGCCACCGAGATCACCGCCGCCAGCGTGCCCCAGCCGCGGAAGAAGAACAGGAACAGGTAGGACACCAGCAGGTTGAAGAACATCGCCGGGCGCGGCACGCCCCAGGTCGGATGGATCCGGCCCAGCACCTTGGGCATGGTGCCGTTGCGCTCCATGCCGTAGATCATCCGCGCGGTGGTGGCGGTGTAGGTGATGCCGGTGCCGCTGGGGCTGACGAAGGCGTCCACGTACAGCAGCATCGCCAGCCAGTGCAGGTTGACGATGATCGCCAGCTGCGCGAACGGCGAGCGGAAGTCGATGCCGTGCCAGCCGGCCTTGGCCAGCAGGTCCGGCGGCACCGCGCCCAGGTAGGCGACCTGCAGCAGCACGTAGACCACCGTGGCCAGCGCGATCGAGCCGAGCACGGCGAACGGGATGCTGCGCCCGGGATTGCGCGCCTCGCCGGCCAGGTTCACCGGACTCTGGAAGCCGTTGAAGCTGAACACGATGCCGGCGGTGGCCACCGCGGTGAGCACCGCGGCGAAGTCGATGGTGTGGCTGCCGCCGTGCAGGCCGACGCTGAAGTTCTCGCTGTGGAAGCCGCTGGCGATCAGCGCCACGCCGGTCAGCGCCGGCACCACCAGCTTGAACACGGTGATCAGGCTGTTGGAGCGCGCGAACAGCTTGACGCTCCAGAAGTTCAGCAGGAAATACACCAGCACCAGCACCGCGGCGATGCACAGGCCGGGCACCGACAGCTCGCCGGCGCCGCCGGGCTGCTGCACGTACAGGTCCTGCGCCCACTGCCACGGCCAGGAGGCCATGTACTGCACCGAGGCCTCGGCCTCCACCGGGATCACCGACACGATCGCGATCCAGTTGGCCCAGCCGGCGATGAAGCCGACCAGCGAGCCGTGCGAGTAGTGGCTGTAGCGGACCATGCCGCCGGACTCGGGGAACATCGCGCCCAGCTCGGCATAGGCCAGGGCGATGGTGGTGACGATCGCCGCGCCCAGCACCCAGGCCCAGATCGCACCGGGGCCGGCCAGCCCGGCGGCGCGCCAGGCGCCGAACAGCCAACCTGAACCGATGATCGAACCGAGGCCGGTCAGCATCAGGGCGAACGGGCCGACATCGCGGCGCAGGGCGGTTTGGGTCATGGCGGGTCCGGCGGCGGCGGGAAGCGGGGGATGATCGCATAAAGCCGGGAATGGGGATTGGGGAATGGGGAATCGGAAAAGCGGCATGTCGTTGGCTGAACGTTCCCGGCTTGCGCTCAACGATTCTCCATTCTCCATTCTCCATTCCCGATTCCCGATTCCCGATTCCCGCCTTACGCAAGCTTTACGCCCCAGGCCCACTTCCGCCATGGAACGCTTACGCGGCGCGCGCGCAGACTGCGCCACGTCCTTTCCGTTGGATGTGTTCCATGTCGATTCTGCTGATCCAGGGCCCGCATCGCGATGCGTCGGCCATCGCCGCGGCGCAGTGTCTGGCCGCTTCCCATGCCGCGCAGGTGGTGCCGGTGGCCTGTGCCGATGCCGCGCAGATCGTGGCGCGGCTGCAGCAAGGCGCGTGCGACGACACCGAGCTGGTGCTGCTGGATTCCGGCGAGTTGCCGGCGTCGGAGCTGGCCGACCATGGCGCGCAGCTGTGCGCGGCGCTGGATGCGCTGGGCCATCCGTACATCGAGGTGCACGATGCCAGCGCGCAGGCGCTGGAACCGCTGCTGCATCCGCGGCACATGCCGTTGCTGACGGTGATCGCCAACGGTGCGCTCGCCGACAGCTACGCGATCGCCCTGGGCGTGGCGCAGCGCCGGCTCGGCGCGCGCGCGGCGCTGGCCAACTGAGGGCGCCGCCATGTCGATCCTGTTGCTCCGTGGCCCGGACTGCGTGGCCGGCCATCGCGGCCGCCCGGCCCGCATCGCTCCACCGGTGATGCGGCAATTGCTGGCCCATGCCGGCCGCGCCGGCAAGACCCTGGCGGTGCGCGGCTGCGCCAGCGAGCGCGAACTGCTGCAGGCGCTGGCCCAGGCCGACCAGGCCGGGGTGGAGATGCTGCTGCTGGATCCGGGCGCGTGCTCGGACAGCGCCGTCACCGCCGACGCGGTCGCGCACCTGCGCCGGCCCTACGTGGAAGTGCACGACGATGCCAGCGATCGCCGCGAAGCCTGCCTGTGCGCGGCGTCGGGGCAGCGGCTGGGCCAGGTCGGCGGCTACTGCGCGCAGGGCTACGCGCTGGCGCTGTCGATCGCGCTCGAACACCTTGGCTGCAACGGCTACGAAGGCGATGTCCACGTCGGCACCTGAGCACGCGCGCCACTATCTGGCCGACTACGAGGCCTACAGCTTCGGCCAGCGCGTGGCCTGGGGCACCCTGGCGCACACCTGGGCCGAGCCGGCGCCGCTGGACCCGGAGCGGCTGCTGTGTCACATGCGGGCGCAGGCGGCGCAACGCCACGGCGTGGACAGCAGCGAGATCCGCATCCGCAGCGTGAGCAGGCTGTAGGGCGCGCTGTCGCCTGGAATGGCGCCGCCGCCTCGGCGTGTGGCTGGGCTGCGGTTTCGTCCTGCCAAGGCCCGGTCCCATCCTCGCCAGCGGCGGTTTCGTCGCACGCCGCTGGCGCCGTGCGACGCCGCGGCTATCCTCGCCGGAACTTCCCAGCCCCCGGCCGCCATGCTCGCCAGCCTGTTCTTCCTCGTTCGCCTGTTGTGCGCCTGGGCAGTGGCGGTGGTTGTCGCCGCCTTCGTCTGGGCCGGGTTGTTCTACGGTATGAATTCCGGACCGGGCTGGCTGTTCGGCCTGTTGGCGATGCTGTTGATGCTGTCGGCGCTGATCGCCGGCATCACCCACCTGCGCAAGGTCTGGCTGATCGCCGGGCGCCTTGACTGGGGCACCCTGGCCAGCCGCCAGCGGCGCCAGATCGAGATCCCGCTGGACACCCATGAGGCGTTCGCACTGCTGGATGCGGCGGTGCGCGAGCTGCCGCGGGTGGAGGAGGTGGAAAGCACGCTGGACAGCCTGCAGGTGCGCGCCAAGGTGCGCCGCATCGATCCCTACAACGGCCGCCCGCCGTCGCGCTGGAACCTGGCCGCGCGCTTCGCGGTCAAGCGCAACCAGGTGGTGGCGACGGTGACCCCGGGCACCGGCACCAGCAGCCTGACCCTGCTGCTGGAGCCGGATGCCAGCGCCTGGATCGACCTGTTCGCGGTCGACGAGGGCAGCAACTACGAGAACGCCGAAGCCCTGGGTCGTGCGCTGGCGCGGCGCGTGGCCGAGCTGCGCCGCGACGAGCAGGCCGCCGCCACACAGGCCGCCACCGAGCAGGAGCTGACCGTGGCGCGGCTGAACCTGCTGCACGCGCAGGTCGAGCCGCACTTCCTCTACAACACGCTGGCCAGCGCACAGGTGCTGGCGCGGACCGATCCGCCGCGCGCCGACCTGATGCTGGGCTATCTGATCCAGTACCTGCGGCGTTCGCTGCCCAGCACCGAGGACGCGATGAGCTCGCTCGGCGACGAACTGGAACGGACCCAGGCCTACCTGGAGATCCTGCGCATCCGCATGGGCGCACGCCTGCAACTGCAGGTGCAGGTGCCGGAGACGATGAAGACGCTGCCGCTGCCGTCGATGATGCTGCAGACGCTGGTGGAGAACGCGATCAAGCACGGTCTGGAACCCAAGCCCGGCGGCGGCACCATCTGGATCCTGGCGCGCGCGGTCGACGACCACGTCACCCTGCCGTGGCCGACGACGGCCTGGGCTTCAACACCCAGTCCAGCGGCACCGGCATCGGTTTGAAGAACCTGCGCGAGCGCTTGCGCCTCACCTATGCCGGCGCGGCGAGCTTCGCCATCGTCTCCAACTTCCCCAGCGGTGTGGCCGCCACCCTCACCCTGCCGTGGCCGGCGGGGACGACGCCGCCACCGCCGGTGGCGACGCACACGGGAGCGCACCATGACTGACGCGATCGTCGCCGAGGACGAAACCCTGTTGCGCGATGCGCTGGTCGCGCTGCTGGGCGAGGTGTGGCCGGAGTTGCGCATCGTCGCCGAGTGCGAGGACGGCGCCAGCGCGCTGGAACGGCTGGCCGAGCTGCGCCCGCAGGTGGCGTTCCTGGACATCCGCATGCCCGGGTTGAGCGGCATCGAGGTGGCGCGTGCGCTGGGCGAACTGAGCCCGCACACGCAGGTGGTGTTCGTCACTGCCTACGACCAGTACGCCATCGATGCGTTCGAGCACGGCGCGGTGGACTACCTGCTCAAGCCGATCGTGCGCGAGCGTTTGCAGGCCACGGTGCAGCGGCTGCAGGCACGGGCGGCGCAGGGGCCGGATCCGGCGGTGCTCGACGCGCTGCTGCAGCGTCTGCAGCAGCGCCCGGTCGCGCCGTCGGCGCCGCCACCGCTGGCCTGGGTCACCGCCAGCAGCGGCCGCGAGACGCGGCTGATCCTGCTCGACGACGTGCTGTATTTCCAGGCCGACAGCAAGTACACCACGGTGCTCACCCGGGATGGCGAGGCGGTGCTGCGCACTTCCTTGCGCGAGCTGCTGGACGTGCTCGATCCGGCGGCGTTCCGGCAGATCCACCGCTCCACCATCGTCAACCTCAAGGCGGTGGCCTCGGTGGTGCGCGACGACACCGGCAAGGGCCGGCTGAAGCTGCGCCACCGCGACGAGGTCCTGACCGTCAGCCAGCCGTACATGAGCCTGTTCCGCGGCATGTAGCCGCGCATTCCCTCGCTTCGCACTGGAACAAGGAATCTCCGCCATGCGTCTGCTCTCCGTGCTGTGGTCGTGCCTGCTCGGCCTGTTCGGCTGCCAGGGACATGCCGATCTCGACCTGTCCATGGGCGCCCGCCGCGAGACCGTGGTGCAGGCCAGCGAACGCGGCGTGCCGCTGCTCTTCAGCCGCACCACGTATCGCGGTGGCCTGGCCACGTTCCGTTGCATCGACAGCCGCAGCGGGCGCTGCCACTACCAGGTCTACGCCGCCTGCACGGCATCGCCGCAGGCCAGCGGCGGCGATGGCGCTGCCTGCAATCCGCGCGTGCTGCAGGCCTTCGATCTGGCGGTCGGTCAGCGCCGCGAGATCGCCGGGCTGCCACGCGACTTCCGCCAGTGCGTGGTGTCGGATGCACCGGCGTCGGCTTGCGGGCGCGAGTGAGAGGCGATAGCGAACGGCTGGTCGATACGATCTTCCGCCACATCCAGCGATGCACGATGGCCGCGGCTGTTGTGGGAGGGACTGCAGTCCCGACGCGTCTGCAATGGAACTGCCGGATGGCGTCTTGCGTCGCGACCGAAGTCGCCCCCACGCGGGCATTACCGCGGAGCTGTCGGACGTCGCGCGTCGCGGCTGAAGCCGTTGAGAGGCACTGCCGCAGAGCCGTCGGACGACGTCATGCGTCGCGGCTGAAACCGCTCCTGCGCGATGCCTAATTGCGGTCCGAAGATCGGCACCGTCGGAGCGGCTTCAGCCGCGACCCGGATGCGAGGTCGACCGACGCATCGCGTCGCCGTATCCGCCCTTGCAGCCGAATGGCGCAATCAGCCCGTCACTGTTGTGGGAGGGACTTCAGTCCCGACGCATCGGCAACGGAACTACCGGATGACGTCCCGCGTCGCGACTGAAGTCGCTCCCACAGGTGTTCCCTGCGATCCGGCATCCGCGCTTTCAGCTACGGCGTCCGTCGTGGCAACGACGCGCACCCACTCAGTAATCCACGCCCACCGAGAACAACAGCGTGCGCGGGTCGCCCAGGGCCACGGCGCGCTGCAGGCCGCCGGTGAAGTAGTCGCGGTCGAAGGCGTTCTTCAGGTTCAGCGCGTAGCGCCAATGGCCCTGGCGGTAGCCCAGGCCGGCATCGAACACCAGGTAGCCGGGAATGCGATGGCCGTAAGCGCTCTTCTCGCCTTCGGCGCGGGCGCCGCCGCTGACGCTCCAGCCGTCGGCCGCGCCGTGGACGATGTACTGCAGCCACACAGAACCGCTATGCCGCGGTACGTTGTTCAGGCGGCTGCCGACGCTGCTGACACGCTGGCCACCGTCGTCGGTGACCACCGCATCGGTGTAGGCGTAGCCGCCGAACAGGCTCAACCCGTTGCCCAGGTCGGCGGCGGCGTTGAGCTCCAGGCCGCGGCTGCGCTGTTCGCCCACGGCGATGCTGTAGCCGTCGTTGAACGGATCGGTCTGCAGCACGTTGCGCCGGCGCAGGTCGTACAGTGCCATGCTCAGGCTGGTGCCGCTGCCGACTTCCATCTTGACGCCCAGTTCCACCTGGCGCCCGCGCTCGGGATCGAACTGCGCGCCCTGCGCATCGACGCCGACGTTGGGATAGAACGAGGTCGCGACGCTGACATACGGGCGCAGCCCGCCACCGGCGTCGAACATCAGCGCTGCCGAACCCGTCGTGGCACTGTTGTCGGTGCGCGTGTCGCTGCCGGCCAGCCGGTCCTCGCTGCGGTTGCGGCTGCGGTCGTGGCGCAGGCCCAGCAGCAGTTGCCAGTCCGGCGCGAACTGGATGCGGTCGCGCAGGTACAGGCCGCCCGAGGTCACCACGCTGAGGTTGTCGCGGGTGGGCCGGGCCGGGCAGACCACGGCGCTGCCGTAGACCGGCGCGTACACGTCGAGATTGCCGACGCGGCAGGTCGACTGCACGTTCCATTCCCAGGTCTTGAACGCGTCCAGGCCGGCGGTGACGGTGTGCTGCCAGGTGCCGGTGGCGAAGCCGCCCTGCAGGTAGGTGTCCTGTACCCAGGTGCGTCCGTCGAACTGTTGCTGGGTGGCGGTACGGCGCAGCGTGCGCAGGTTGGCGGCCAGGCCGTTGTTGGCGATCAGGAAACCGTCCAGACCGAAGCTCTGCCAGCGCGCGGCATGGTGCAGGCTCCAGCCGTTGTCGAAGCGGTGATCGAGCACGTAGCCGATCCGGCTCTGGTGGCTGTGGTACGGCCGCTGCCCGGGTTCGCCGGTGAACAGCGCGCGGTCGATCCTGCCGTTGCGGTTGGGTTCGGCGCTGCCTTCCCAGGGCAGGCCCTGCTGGCGGATGTAGTCGCGTTCCTGGTAGCTGGTCAGCAGCACGAAGTCGGTGCGCGGGCCCAGGTCCAGCGACAGCGAGGGGGCGATCCAGCGGCTGCGGAAGTACACGTGGTCGGTCGGGTCGTCGCTGTTCATCGCCAGCCCGTTGAGGCGCAGTGCGACCTTGCCGTCGGCCGACAGCGGCTGGTTGAGATCCACGCTGCCCTGGCGCAGGCCGTCGCTGCCC
>NZ_AQOI01000187.1:0-6383 GCF_000364665.1 Xanthomonas sp. SHU 199 | reverse complement strand
TCGCCCCGCCGCATCGGCTCGGCGCCGGGACGCTTGCTGATCAGGTTGACCAGGCCGCCCGGCAGCACCTGTCCGTACAGCAGCGAAGCCGGGCCCTTCAGCACCTCCACCTGCTGCACGCCGAACAGTTGCTCGGCCACGCGGTTGCTGTCGGCGGTGCGCAGGCCGTCGACGAACAGCGCGTCGGAGGCGGTCTGGCCGCGGATGATCAGGTCGTCCCAGCCGCGCCGGCCATAGGTGTTGGCGACGACCCCGGAGACGTTGTGCAGGGCATCGGACAGGGTGCGCGCCTGCTGGCTGTCCAGCAGCGCGCGCGGCACCACGGTGATCGAGAACGGCGTCTGCGCCAGCGGCGCATCCGACTTGTCGGCCTGCACCGGTCCGGTGGCGCGGAAGCCGCTCTGCACATCGGCGCGCACCTGCACCGTGGGCAGGGCGGTCGCCTGTGCGGCATCGGCGCCGCTGTCGGCGTCCGAGGCGGTGTCGGCACTGGCGGCGTGCGCAGGCAGGGACAGCGCCATGCCCAGCAGGCAGGCGCACGAAAGGGGATGCAGTGTCATCGAGACCGTGGGGCGAAAGTTCTAATCGAGAATGATTATATTTCGCGAAACGGGCGTTGGGAATGCCCTGTGTCACCGCGGTCGGTCAACGCCGGCTGCGTCGGGTCGGTGCGGTTTGACTGGGGCTGGCATCGCGGTGGCGTTGCGCCCTTGCGGCGATCGCGGGCTTGAGCGAATACGACGTCGCACGCGCGGATCACGACCGACTGTGCGCGTGTTGCGCACGAGTCGCGCCCGCGCGTGATGTCGGATCGGCGGGCGCGCCGTCTATCGCAGACGGCGCGCGTGAGATGCGTGTGCGGCCGACTCAGCCGGCGACGCGGAACACGCCGGGCTGGCCGCCGGGCGGCGTGCCTTCGAACTGGATCAGCGAGGCGACCAGTTCGGCATGCAGGCGGATGCGGCCCATCTCGCGCATGATCCGGATGTCCTCGTGGCGCAGTTCGCGGTTGGCCACCACCTCGCGCTTGTAGGCGAGGATCTCCGGGTACTTGCGCGCCATGTTCAGCGCGTCGGCCACGCATTCCACGGTATCGGCATCGGCCGACAGCGGTTCGCGGCTGTTGAACGCGGTGAGCCAGCGCTCGAAGCCGGCGGTGCGGTCGAACATGTTGGCGATGAACCAGATCACGAACAGGATCGCCACCCACGAGGTGACCACGATGACGATGCGCGAGAACGTCAGGTGGTAGTCGTGCTGCCACAACTGCGCGGTGATCACGCCGAGCAGGATCAGCGAGATCGCCTGCCAGCCGATGATCGACGCCACCAGCCACTGCTGCTTGGCCTTGGCCAGCAACGCGACCTCTTCGCGGATCTGCGCCTCGCTCTTGTGCTGCCAGTGCGCGACCTGCTCGGGAAACGAGCGCTGGTGCAGCGCGTTGTCCTCGAGCAGCAATCCCAAGCCTTTGAACAGAGCGAGCATGACGGGCTCCTTGCAGATGCGGTGACGGACGCGGAACGTCGGTTGGCGATCTTGAGGCAGCTTCTTTCTAGCACAGCGGCCGCAAAGTGCATGCTGCGGTCGCACATGCGGCGCGGCCGCGGCGCGCCATACGCCATCGCACGGCGCTCGCGCCGCTTTCGCTACCATCGGCGCATGCCCCCGCTGCTACGCACCCTCGCCGCTCCGGCCACCGCGCAGATCCGCCGCTGGGTGCTGGGCGCTTTCCCGCGCGAGCGCGACGCCATCGACTACGACCAGCCGCTCGGCGATGTGGGCCTGTTCGGTCCGGACAGCGTCACCTGGCGCATCCATGCCGAGTTTCCCGGGATGCTGGCCGGCGGGCTGTGTGCGCTGCTGCTGCAGACCCTGCACCCGCTGGCGCTGGCCGGGGTCTACGACCATTCCAACTTCCGCGAGGACCTGGTCGGGCGCCTGCGCCGCACCACCCAGTTCGTCGCCGCCACCAGCTACGCGCCCACCGACGCGGCGCAGCGCCAGATCGCCCGTGTGCGTGCGATCCACACGCGGGTGCGCGGCCACACGCCCGACGGGCGTGCCTACGCCGCCGACGATCCGGCGCTGCTGACCTGGGTCCACGTGACCGAGGCCTACGGCTTCCTGCAGGGCTACCGCCGCTACTGCCGCGCGGTGCCGGCGGCGATCGCCGACCGCTATTACGACGAAGGCCGTCGCGTCGCCGAAGCGCTGGGCGCGCGCGACGTCCCGGCCAGCGAGGCGGCGGTGCTGGACTATTTCGCGCGGCAGCGGCCGCTGCTGCGGGTGGATGCGCGCTCGCGCGAGGTGCTGGCGGTGCTGTCCGGGCTGCGTCTGCCGGTGCCGGCGCCGGGGCTGTCGCGCGAACTGTTCCTGGGCGCCGGCGCGGCCTTGTTGCCGCCATGGGCCGGCGCCCTGCTGCGGCAGGCACGGCTGCAGCGCACCGGCCCGACGGTGCCGGCCTGGTTGCTGCAGCAGGTGGCGCCGCTGTTCCGGGTGGCACTGCACGATGGCATCGCCGCGCGGGCGTGCCGACGGGTGGGGCTGACGACACAGGCACTGGCGCAGTGGCCGCAGCGGACTGAATGATTTATCCGCATCGCTGAACGCAGCATCGCGTCACGGGCGGTCAAGATCGCCGGTCCCAGGCCGCTGTATCCAGCATCTACGCCGCACTCCCGACCCTCGATGCCGCCGAACCCGCTCGCCGACAGGAAGCGTGACCGTCGCTTTCGGCACAGCCTGCGGCGCGTCACGCGCGCGCCGTTGCGGGCGATCGCGACCTGGGGCCTGGCGCTGGCGGTGCTGCTGGCCGCCGGCCTGGTGCTGGTGCTGGCGCAGGACCGCCACAACCGCCTGGCCGCGGCGCAGCGGCAGAGCCTGGCCCTGGCCACCGGCAGCGACCGCCTGCTGCAGTTGCAACTGGACAATCTCGGCCAGGCGCTGCATGGCGAGGCTCTGAGCGCGCAGGCGCTGCTGGCGGAGACGCCGGCGCGGGCGCCCGAACTGATCGCCGCCTCGCTGCACGGCCTGCAGGCGCGGCACCCGGAACTGCGCGACGTGGCCCTGCTGGATGTGCAGGGCCAACGCCGCTTCGGCGGCACGGGCGATCCGCAACTGCGCGCATGGATGCCGCGCGCGCGCTGCGGCGACCGGGTCTGCGTGAGTCCGCCAGTGCGCCTGGCCGATGGCGAGGCGGTGGTGCGCGTGGCGGTCCCGTGGGGCACCGATGGCTGGGTCGAGGCGCAATGGCGGGTGGCCGCGTTGCAACGCATCGTGCAGGGCACCGACAGCGGGCGCGACGGCATCGTCGCGCTGACCGACGCGCAGGGCGTGCTGCTGGCCGCCAGCCGTCCGCTCGCGGCCGGCCAGCCACGCCTGCCGATCGCGCTGGCGCAGCCGATGCCGCACGGCGGCGCCCTGGGGGTACGCCGCGATGTCTTCGACGGGACACCGCGGATCCTGGCGCTGAGCGGCGGCGGTGCGTATCCGTTGCTGGCGGTGGCTGGCGTCGGGCTGCGCGAGACGCTGTCCGGCTGGTGGTGGTTCGCCGCGGCGGCGGCGCTGGTGTACGTGCTGTACCTGCTCGGCCTGGCCTATCTGCTGGTCAGCCTGCGCCGTGCCGAGCGTCGCCAGCGCCACCTGCTGCAGCGCCTGCGCCGCGGAGACGAGGATCTGCGCCTGGCGCACGGCATGGGCGGCATCGGCACCTGGCGCGTCGACATCGCGCAGCGCGTGCTGCGCCTGTCCGAACCGACCGGCGCGATGTTCGGCCTGCAGCGCATGCAACTGTCCATCGAGGCGTTCCTGGCGCGGATCCACGACGAGGATCGCGCACGGGTGACGCAGCTGTACGAGGACGCTGCGCAAGGGCGCGCGGACTACAACACCGTCTATCGCATGCACCTGCCCGATGGACGCCTGCGCTGGCTGGCCGCACGCGGCGCGCTGGTGCACACCCGCGAGGGCGTGTGCATGACCGGCGCGGTGCAGGATGTCAGCGACCGGGTGGCGGCACACGCGCGCCTGCTCGATGCCGAGCGCCAGTTCCGCCTGGTGTTCGATCGCAATCCGTTGCCGTACTGGGTGTTCTCCGTGGACAGCCTGCGCTTCCTGGAAGTGAACCAGGCCGCGGTGCGCCAGTACGGCTACAGCCGCGAGGAGTTCCTGGCGATGGACCTGCGCGATCTGCGCCCGTCGGAGGATGCCGAGCGCTTGCTGCAGGACGTGCGCAAACCGCGCGAGGGCTTCGACGCGCCGAGCGTGTGGACGCATCGGCGCAAGGACGGCAGCCTGCTGTCGGTGTGCATCCACAGCGCCGACCTGGAGTTCGGCGGCGTGCCGGCGCGGCTGATCCTGGCCGAGGACGTCACCGAGCGCCTGGCCCACGAACGCGAACTGGCCTATCTCGCACGCCACGAATTCAGCACCGGCCTGCTCAAGCCGCGGGCGCTGGCCGAAGCCCTGCGCGCGCAGCGTGGCGGCTACGCCATCGCCTACGTGCAGGTGCGTGGCCTGGCCCTGATCGGCGACACCCTCGGCCGCGTCGTCGGCGATGCAGTGCGTTGCGCAGTGGCCGAGCGCATCCGCGCGCTCGGCGAGCGCTTCGGGCTGAGCGCGCACCAGCCGGCGCAGGACTTCGTGCTGGCGATCCTGGACCCGCAGGCCCTGCCGCTGGCCTTGCAGGCGCTGCAGGAGGCGCTGTACGCACCGGTGCAGGGCGGCGAATTCGCTCAGCAGCTGCAGGCGCACATCGGCGTGGCGCTGTGTCCGGACGATGCCGCCGATGCCGACGAGGCGATCGGCAGCGCCGCGCAGGCCGCGCATGCGGCGCAGGCAGAGGGCCGCAGCCTGGTGCGCTTCGACCGCGCCATGGCCGCGCGCACCGGCGAACGCCTGCGCCTGGCCGGGCGCATCCAGCAGGCGATCGAGCGCCAAGAGTTCGAGCTGTATTTCCAGCCGATCATGGACGCCGTCAGCGGCGCGCCGCGCGAACTGGAAGCCCTGATCCGCTGGCCGCAGGCCGATGGCGGTTTCATCGCGCCGGATGCGTTCATCCAGTTGTGCGAGGACACCGGGCTGATCCTGCCGCTGGGGCGCTGGGTGACGCGCGCGGCGGCGCGGGCGCGTCGCGCCCTGGTCGAGCACGGATGGCCGGACCTGCCGGTGGCGGTGAACGTGTCGGCGTTGCAGTTCTTCGATGGCGATCTGGTCGCCGACCTGGTGCAGGCCTGCGCCGAGGCCGGGCTGGCCGCCAACGGCCTGCAATTGGAGCTGACCGAGAGCAGCCTGATGCGGCAGCCGCAGCAGGCCGGCGATGTGCTGCGGCAACTGCGCGCGCTGGGCGTGCGCGTGGCCCTGGACGATGTCGGCACCGGCTTCTCCAGCATGGCGTATCTGCGCGACCTGCCGCTGGACACGCTGAAGATCGATCGCAGCTTCGTCGCCGAGGTGGACCGCGATCCACGCAACGCCTCGATCTGCCAGGCGCTGCTGACCCTGGGGCATTGCCTGGGGCTGGACGTGGTCGCCGAGGGCGTGGAAACCGAGGCGCAGCTGCGCTGGTTGCGCACGCACGGCTGCGGCGGCGTGCAGGGCTATCTGCTCGGGCGTCCGGCCCCGTTGGCGGATGTGCTGCAGCGGTTCGGCGCGGTCACAGCATGAGTTCCACGTCGTGGCCGCTGCCCGGTGCCGGCAGCGGCTCGCCGTCCCAGTAACGCCGCAGCGGTTCGCGCACCAGGTCCAGCGCGGTGGAGGCACCGCGCGCGCCCGGATAGCGCTGCAGGTTGCGCGACTGCAGCGCGAGCATGCGTCGGTCCTGTTCGCCGACCCGGCGCAGCAGCGGCCACACCAGCAGCCGCACCGCCCACGCCGGCGCCCACCGCCCCTCCACGTGCAGGCTGGCGAAGACGTCGGTGCTGCGCGCGTCGAGCGGGGTGAAGTGGAGGCTGATCCGCACGCGGCCGCCGCGCGCGTAGCGGTACTCGATCTGCGCGCTGCCGGGGCCGGCGAAATGCGCGCGTTCCAGGATGCGCGGCGATTCGAACAACCGGTACAGCCAGCCGCTCTGCGCCGCGGCGCCGCGGTAGTCGACGTGGAAGCCTTCGTCGGTGTGGCGCAGCTCGGCGCGCATGGCGGTGCGCGCGCCGCCGCGCCGCACCAGTCCCGGATGCAGAAGATGGGTGTGCAGCGGGTCCAGGAAGTTCTCCAGCGCATCGACCACGTGCGCCTCCCAGCGCGTGCGCCACAGGAAGCGCCGCGCCGACGGCTGCAGCGCCTGCACCAGGTGCGAGGGCGCGTCCGCGCCTTGCGGGTCGGGACGCAGCCAGATCAGGCCGTCGTGTTCGCGCGCGGCGAAGGCGCGGACCCGCACCGCCGGCGGC
>NZ_AQOI01000186.1:0-11619 GCF_000364665.1 Xanthomonas sp. SHU 199 | reverse complement strand
CGCCGCGCGCTGCAGCGACGCGGCCAGGCTGCCCATCGCCTGCGCATGCCCGCGCAAGGCCAGGGCGGCATCGGTGGGCAGCAGGCCGGTCTGCGAGCGCACGAACAGCGGCACCGCCAGCGCCTGTTCCAGCGCCGCCACGTGACGGCCGACCGTGGGCTGGGTCAGCCCCAGCGCGCGTGCCGCCGCCGACAACGAGCCCTCCTCCAGCACCGCCAGGAAGGAGCGGTAGAGTTCCCAGCCGATCGTATCGTCCATACAGAAATGTATAGCTGGTCCGCGCTCTTCGCCAATTTTCTTCTGCGGCACCCGCACCGAGACTGAGCGCCGACCCCGACGGAGCGCTGCCATGTCCTCTTCTTCTTCCACGGCCCTGGTGCTGGGCGCCAGCGGCGGCATCGGCGGCGAACTGGCGCGGCAGATGCGCGACGCCGGCTGGCAGGTGCGCGCCCTGCAGCGCGGCCTCGCCCACCCCAGCGTGGAGCGCGACGGCATCCACTGGCACCGCGGCGATGCGCTGCGACAGGCCGACGTGCGGCAGGCGGCCAAGGGCTGTGCGGTGATCGTGCATGCGGTGAACCCGCCCGGCTACCGGCGCTGGTCGGAGCTGGTGCTGCCGATGATCGACAACACCGTCGCCGCGGCCATCGCCGAGCGCGCCACCGTGGTCCTGCCGGGCACGGTCTACAACTACGGCCCGGACGCCTACCCGTCGCCGGACGAAGACGCGCCACAGGCCCCGGTCACCCGCAAGGGCGCGATCCGGGTGGAGCTGGAGCGGCGCCTGCAGGCCGCGACCGCACGAGGCGCACAGGCGATCGTGGTGCGCGCCGGCGACTTCTTCGGCCCGCGCGTGGGCAACAGCTGGTTCGCGCAGGGGCTGGTGCGACCGGGACGGCCGGTCACGACGGTGACCCTGCCGGGCGATCCAGGTGTCGGCCACCAATGGGCCTACGTGCCGGACGTGGCGCGGACCATGCTGGCGCTGCTGCAACAGCGCACGCGCCTGCCGGCGTTCGCCCGCCTGCACATGGACGGGCACTGGGACGCCGACGGCACACAGATGGCCGCGGCGATCGCGCGGGTGGCGCAGCGCCATGGCCTGGCGCCGCCGCGCACGCGCCGCTTTCCGTGGCCGCTGCTGACCCTGGCCCAGCCGTTCTGGCCGCTGGCGCGCGAACTGCACGAGATGCGCCCGCTGTGGCGGCACCCGCTGCGCATGCGCAATGCGCGGCTGCTGGAACTGCTCGGCGAAGAACCGCATACGCCGCTGGACGTGGCGGTGGAGGCGACGCTGCAGGGGCTGGGCTGTCTGCCGGCGGCGACACCATCGACATGACGCCGATGTGTACGTAGGCGCGGCTGACGCCGCGCCTACGAAGATCCACGCAAATGGAGCGCAAGATCGCCGCCTGTACAGGAGCGACTTCAGGGCACCTCGAATGACGCATCATTGCCGCGGCTCGGCATGATGTCCTGTCTCGATGGCAGGAGCGGCTCGAACCGCTCCTCCGAATGGCCTTCGCCGCTGCTGGAGGTGCACTTCAGTCGCGACAGGGCCTTCCGGAGAAAAGCGTCGCGACGGCGGTGTCTCTGACAGCCAGGCACCGGCTCAGCGCGCCTCGCGCAGCCAGCGCGCCACCTGCGGCGCGAAATAGGTCAGCACGCCGTCGGCGCCGGCGCGCTTGAACGCCATCAGCGACTCCAGCACGCAGGCGCGCTCGTCCAACCAGCCGTTGCCGATCGCTGCCTTGAGCATCGCGTACTCGCCGCTGACCTGGTAGGCGAAGGTGGGCACGCGGAATTCGTCCTTCACCCGCCGCACCACGTCCAGGTAGGGCATGCCGGGCTTGACCATCACCATGTCCGCACCTTCTTCCAGGTCCAGCGCGATCTCGCGCAGGGCTTCGTCGCCGTTGGCCGGATCCATCTGATAGGTGGTCTTGTCGGCCTTGCCGAGGTTGCCGGCGCTGCCCACCGCCTCGCGGAACGGCCCGTAGAAGGCCGAGGCGTACTTGGCCGAGTAGGCCATGATGCGCACGTGCAGATGTTCGTCGGCATCCAGCGCGCGGCGGATCGCGCCGATGCGTCCGTCCATCATGTCCGACGGCGAGACGATGTCCACGCCGGCCTGCGCATGCGACAGCGATTGCCGCACCAGCGCCTCGACGGTGATGTCGTTGAGCACGTAGCCGCGGTCGTCGATGATGCCGTCCTGGCCGTGGCTGGTGTACGGATCCAGCGCCACGTCGGTCATCACGCCCAGCTCCGGGAAGCGCGTCTTCAGCGCGCGCACCGCGCGTTGCGCCAGGCCGTCCGGGTTCCAGGCCTCGGCCGCGTCCAGCGACTTGCCGGCCGGGTCGATCACCGGGAACAGGTCGATCACCGGGATGCCCAGTTCCAGCGCGGCCTCGGCCTCTTTCAGCAGTTCTTCGATCGACAGCCGCTCCACGCCCGGCATGGACGCGATCGGGGTGCGCCCGGGCACGTCGTGCACGAACACCGGCCAGATCAGGTCGTCGACGGTGAGGGTGTGTTCGCGCATCAGGCGGCGCGAAAAGGCATCGCGGCGCATGCGCCGGGGGCGATAGTGGGGATGGGCCACGTGCAGGCTCCTGGGTAGGCGGATGTTGGGGGCCGCGCCAGTCGCGCGGCCGATGCCGCCAGGCACCGCAGGCCGCGCCGCCGGCACCGGCGTGAACGCAGGGCGGCCCGCGCGCGGGCCGCCGTCGGCTGCGCATGTTACTCCCGCCGGCGCGGCGCGCAGTGCGGGATGCTGCAACACAGCATGCCGGTCGCCCGGCACGCAGGTCAGATCACCCCGCCGCCCAGGCTCAACCGGATCACCCCGACCACGATCACCAGCGCATTGAGCATCAGGCCGGTCTTGGCGCGGCCGCGGTTGGGCGCCGCGGTGAACAGCAGCCCGATCGCGGCGATCAGCGCGCCGACCGCGGCGAACGGGATCAGGAACCAGTTGCCCCAGCCGAGCAGCGGGATGAAGGCCAGGATCATCCACAGCAACGCCACGATGCCCCACAGCAGACTGATCAGGCCCATGCCGGCCTCCGTGCGAATGTGAGCCTGCACCATAGCGCGCGGCGAACGCCAGGCAACCCAACTCTTGGCACGGGGATCACGGCGGCCCTGCGAGGGTGCGACAGCGGCGGGTTCGGCACGATTCACCCGGCCCGCCTATGATCGCGTGAGATCCGAACACGGGGGTAAGGCCATGAACATCCGACCGCTGTTGCCGCTGGCGCTGCTGCTGGCACTGGCCGGCTGCGCCAGTTCCTCGAAAGTGATGGTCGGCGCGGCGCGCCCGCCGATCGACCCGGCACTGGTGCAGATCTACTCCGCGCCGCCGCCGGGGGCGGTGGATATCGCCCAGCTCGAAGCCTCCAGCGCGGCCGGCTTCGGCACCCAGGGCCAGACCGACGCGGCCGTGGACCGGCTCAAGCGCGACGCGGCCAAGCTCGGCGCCAACGGCGTGGTGCTGATGGGCGTGGGCTCGCAGCGCTCCGGCGGCGGCCTGTCGGTCGGCGCGGGCAGCTACGGCGGCCACGTCGGCGGCGGCCTGGGCATCGGCATCCCCACCACGCAGAAGCGTGCCGCCGGCATGGCGATCTGGGTGCCGCCGGGGGCGCAGGCGCCAGCGGCAGCTGGACCGCAGCCTGCGCCGCCCCCCGCTCGCTGAATCGAGTCAGGTCGGTCAGCAACCGATGACCTGCCCTGTCGATGCGCCGGCTCTGGCACATGCACCGCTCCCCCGAAACGAATCGTCCGGGTCCCCCGGGCCAGCGGATTGGCCCGGCAGCGAACACCCTCCGCCGCTGAAACCCTTGCTAAGCTATTTGCAGGCAGAATCGACCGGACCCATTCAAGGGTGCGGGTTCGGGATGCCGCTCGCCACGCAGTGACACGTTTGGTCCGAACGTCTGGGATGGACCGCTTTCGACAGAGGGAAGTGCGATGAAACAGTGGATATGGATTCTGGTTGCGTTCCTGGGATTTCAGGGCGTCGCGGGCGCACAGCAGGTCTATGAGGATCTGTCTTGCCGTTCCAACGATCCGTTCGTGTTCTGTACGCAGGGCTGCAAATCGCCCAACCGGCATTGGAGACCCGTAGGTGCCGGCAGCGGATGGGCGCCGGTTCCACCCTACTGCCCCTACCCCACGGTCGTCGGCACCAAATACTGCAAAGGGTGGTCCGTCATTGCGTACAACGCATGGTTCGAACGCCAGCGCATCTGCCAGATAGGCGGCGGCAAGGCCAGCGACTGGACGGGACGGCAGCGGCCCGAAAACGACCCAATCACTCACTAATAGCGGCGTGCAGCCGCCAACGGTGCATCCCGGCGGCGCTCATTTGCGCTGTGACGGCACGAACTCCTCGTCCACCGCCGCGGCCAGCTGGTCCGGGGGCAACAGCCCCTGGTCCAGCAGGAAGTTGTTGAACTTCAGCCGGTCGAACCTGGCGCCCAGCGCCAGTTCGGTGCGCATGCGCAGTTCCAGGATGCGGCTGTAGCCGTAGAAGTAGCTGCCGGCCTGGCCGGGCGCGCGCACCATGTAGCGGTCCAGTTCCTGCCGGGCCATCGCCGGCGACAGGCCGACGTCGTTCTCCAGCACCAGGCGCGCCCGCTCGCGGTCGATCAGGCCGAGATTGAGCATCGGGTCGAGCATGGCACGCGCTGCGCGCAGCAGGCGGAACTGCAAGGCGATCAACTGTCCGTCCAGCGGCTCGTACGGCACCATCTCGGCCTCGGCGTACAGCGCCCAGCCTTCGACGTTGACCGAGTTGAACGCGAAAAGGCTGCGCGCCAGCGACACGCCGCGCTCGACCATGGCGGTGAACTGCAGTTCGTGGCCGGGCCGGCCCTCGTGCGCGCTCAGCGTCCATGCCGCCGCGCCGAAGTTGAAGTCGTCGTAGTGCTCGCCCTTGCCGGCGCTGTCCGGATTGCCCAGCGGCAGCACGAAGGTGCCCTGCTCGCCGGTGTTGCCGACCAGCGGCGCCGGGCGGAAATGCGGCGCCGGTTGCGCGGCGCTTTCCGCCGGCGAGCCCAGGCGCATCTGCATCGGCCGCTGCGGCACGTCGACGATGCGCTGCTGGCGGATGATCGGATCGATGCGGTCGATGACGCTGCGGTAGTGGGCTTCGAGCTTGTCGTCGGCAATGGTGTCGCGCTTGAGCGCGCGCAGCACCGTGCGGTAGTCGCGGGCGTCGTCGCCGCGCAGGCCCTTGGCCGCGGCCACCAGCGGCGCCAGCTGCTGCATCGCCGCGCGGGTTTCCATGAATTCCAGCTGCGCGCGCTGCATCAGCACCTGCGGTGCGATGTCGATGCCGACCTGCTTGAGCTGGAACGCATACAGCTCGGGCGGCAGGCGCGCATCCTCGCGCGCCTGCGGCAGCACCACCGTGCGGGTCCAGGTGGCG
This sequence comes from Xanthomonas sp. SHU 199, assembly GCF_000364665.1. NCBI lineage: Bacteria > Pseudomonadati > Pseudomonadota > Gammaproteobacteria > Lysobacterales > Lysobacteraceae > Xanthomonas > Xanthomonas sp. SHU 199. The sequence goes on along the minus strand of NZ_AQOI01000186.1, from coordinate 6,185 downwards.
TAGTCCTGGAACTGCTTGTCCAGCGCCGCCAGCGCCGCATCCGCGCCGGTGATCTTGTACTCGGCGAACAGCGCGCGAATGCCCTTGGCGTAGGTATCGACGTTGCTCAAGGCCTGCTCGACCTCGCGCCTGGTCGGCTGCAGGAGATTGCCGTCCGCGCGCTTTTCTTCGTAGCGTTGCCGCGCCAGCTGCAGGGTCGAGGTGCTGCCCGGCGCCAGGCCCACGTAACGCTGCAACCGCAGCAGCGCCTTGGCGCGGCGCGCAGCCGGCACCTGCTCGGACAACAGGTTGTTGATGCCGCCGAACACGTGCTGCGGCGCGTCGGTCCATGGCAGCAAGAAACGCTCGTTGAGCGTGCTGCCCTCGATGGACTGGTCGGCGGCGTGGATCAGGATCGCCAGATCCTGGCGCACGTTCGGATCGCGCTCCACCTGCAGTTTTTCCTGCAGCGTGCGGCGCGCGGCAGCGGTCGCCTCGCGGAAACGCCGCGCGTTGTCGGGCGCGAAATCGGAGACCTGGTCGTCGAATCCCGGCACGCCGAAGAAGCTCACTTCCTCGGCCTGGAACGGCGCCTGCGCCTGCAGCAGGATCTGCGCGAACGCATTGCTGCGCTCCACCCAGGCCGGCGCGCGCGTGGCGGATGCGGCCGCCGGTGCGGCCGCCGCGTCCATCGCCGAAAACGGCAAAGGCGCCGCCAGTGCCAGGGTCAGGGCGATGGCGAGGACACGTGGCTTCATGGCACAGCTCCGACAGAATGATGTCAGGACCGTACGCGGCGCGTGCCAACTCGGCCATCTGCCGGAGGTCATGGCCGCCGCCACGCCGCGGTGCAGCATACGGGTGAAGACTACGCCGCCGCGGTCGCGCACATGCTGTGCCGGCAGCAGAGGCGCGCGATTGCAGGACATGGCGGTGCGATCGCGCATCCCATGGCGCCACCCACGCACCACGCGGTGCGGTGGGCGGCAGATCGTTCGCCGCTGCTTACTTCGTCGCGTCGACCTCTGCCGGCGTGGCACTGTCGTCGACATCTGTGGCAGGCACCGGCGGCGCCTCGACCGACATCCCGTCCGCCTCTTCGTCCTCGTCCTCGGCGTCCTGCCCGAGCGCATCGAGCAGCGGGATCGCTTCACCCGCATCCGGCAACACCTGCAAGGTGGTGTAGTGCCACTCGCCCGCGTGGCGCTCGGCTTCGATGTACAGGGTGCCGTTGGCGCGACTGCCGTGCAGCGACACGCTCAGCTCGGCATTGCCACTGCCGCCGCCGCTGCTGTTGAAGCTGCCGCTGGGCATGATGCCGTCCTTGATCGGCGCGCCCAGCGCAGCCGCCACGCGCGGGTCGTGTTGCGCGGCCATCACACCGACCCGGTACGGCTCGGACGACTTGGTGACGCGCGCGATGCCGAGCACGAACACCGCGATCGACGCCAGCAACAGGGCGCCGAGCACCAGCACGATCAGCGGCACCGCCCACTTCCAGTGCCGTGCCCACCAGCCGCGCTTGGCCGGTGGCAGCGCCGTGGTGGAGGTGGGACCGGGCGTGCCGGGCAGCGGTGGCGGACTCGACATGACGTCACTCCTTGTCGTGCGGAAGCGGGAAGGTGGAAGCGGAACGGCGCACTCAGGGCTTGAGGCAGCGCGCCAGGAAGGCTTCGGTGGTGCGATAGCGGTGCAGCGCGTTGCTGCCGGACAGGCCGTGCTTGGCGCCCGGATAGGTCATCAGCTCGAACAGCTTGCCGCGCTTCTGCAGTTCGCTCATCAGCGAGGTGGAATTGGTGAACAGCACGTTGTCGTCGGCCATGCCGTGCAGCAGCAGCAGTTGCGAGGTCAGCCCGTCCAGGTGCGCGGCCACGCGGCTGTCGCGGTAGCCATCGGGATTGGCCTTGGGCAGGTTCATGTAGCGCTCGGTGTAGTGGCTGTCGTACAGGCCCCAGTCGGTCACCGGCGCGCCGGCGGCGCCGCAGGCATAGGCCTCGCTGTGCTTGGCCAGCAGCATAAGGGTCATGTAGCCGCCGTTGGACCAGCCATACACGCCGATACGCGCCGCATCCACCCACGGCTGCGCCTTCAGCCAGGCCACGCCGCGCAACTGGTCGTCCACTTCCACGGTGCCCTGGTGCTGGTACAGCGCACCACCGAAATCGCGGCCGCGGCGCGGCGTGCCGCGGTTGTCCAGCGAGAACACCACATAGCCGTGCTGCGCCAGGTACTGGTCGAACAGCGCATCGCCGCGGCCGGGCCAGCCGTCGACCACGGTCTGCGCGGCCGGACCGCCGTACACATAGACCACCACCGGGTAGCGCTTGCCCGGGTCGAACCCGTCCGGCTTCATCAGCCGGTAGTGCAGCTGGGTCTTGCCGTCGGCGGCGGTCAGGGTGCCGAACTCGACCGGACGCTGCGCGGCGCGGTAGGCGGCATAGGGGTGTTGCGGATCGGCCAGGTCGTTGACCAGCAGGGTGGCGATCTTTTCGCCGTTGGCGCGGAACAGCTCGATCTGCGGCGGCGTGGTGGTGTTGGACCAACTGTCGACATACACGCTGGCGTTCTTGGCGAAGCTGGCGGCATGCGTGCCGTTCGGCTTGGACAGCTGCGCGATGGCACCGCCGGCCAGCGGCACCGCGTAAATCTGCGTCTGCGTCGGCGACGCCTTGGTCGCGGAGAAATAGACCTTGCCGGCCGCCTCGTCCACCGCGAGCAGTTCGTCCACCACCCACTCGCCCTGGGTCAGCGGGCGCAGCGTGCGGCCGTCTTCCGAAGCCAGGTACAGGTGTTCGTAGCCGCTGCGCTCCGAGCCCCAGACGAAACGTCCGTCCTTGAGGAAGTGCAGGTCGTAGGTGAGCGGCACCCAGGTCGGGCTGGTCTCGGTGATCAGCACACGCTGCTTGCCGGTGGCCAGGGTCGCCTCGATCAGCTCCAGGCGCTTCTGGTCGCGCGACTGGCGCTGGAAGGTCAGCCGTTGCGGATCGCGCCAGTCCACCCGCGCCAGGTAGATGTCCGGGTTCTTGCCCAGGTCGATCCACTGCGGCTGCGCGCCGGCACGCGGCGCGATCGTGCCGAGCTGGATCTTGACGTTGGGCTGGCCGGCCTGCGGATAGCGCTGCTCCACCACCTCGGTGTGGTCGGCGTAGACCTCCGGGCGCTTCTGCACCGGCACCTCGGTTTCGTCGATGCGCGCGAAGGCGATCGCCGAGTCGTCCGGCGCCCACCAGTAGCCGGTGTGGCGATCCATCTCCTCGTCGGCGACGAACTCGGCCACACCGTTGCCGATGGTCTCGCTCCCGTCGCGGGTGAGCTGGTGCTGCTGGCCGCTGGCCAGGTCGATCACCCACAGGTTGCGCCCGCGCACGAAGCTGACGTAGCCGCCCTTGGGCGAGATCTTGGGATCGGTGACGAAGCCTTCGCCGTGGGTGAGCTTGCGCACCGCGGCGCTGCCGCTCTTGCGCAGGTCGTACAGGTACAGCTCGCCGCCGAGCGGGAACAGTAGCGCATGCGCGTCCGGCGCCCACTGGTACTCGACGATGCCGGTGTAGGCGGCGATGCGCTGGCGCTCGCGGCGCGCCTTCTCCTCGTCGCTCAGGGTCTCGGTGCCGGGCAGCACCAGCTTGGAATCCACCAGCATGCGGGTCTGGCCGCTGGCGATGTCGTATTCCCACAGGTCCAGCTGGTTGCGGTCGCTGTCCTTGCCGCGCAGGAAGGTCACCCGCGAGCCGTCCGGCGCCACCTTGGGCTTCATCAGGGTCGGCCCGGACAGCGGCTTGCTGCCGGTGATGGCCTCCAGGGTCAGTTTCTCGGCGTGGGCGGGAACGATGGGGGTGGCGAGCATGAGGGCGAGAGCGGCGAACAGAGAGCGCATGAAGGTTCCTGATGGAGCACCGAGCGCACGGATGATGCGCGTGCGCCCGGGATTTGAGAAGCGCGCCGGCTCAGCGCTGTCCGAACAGGTGCTTGCGCTCGGCGTCGCTGAGCGGCTTGCCCGCGTTCGGGTTCACCTGCTCCTTCAAGGCGTAGGCGCGCTGGGTGGCCGGGCGCGCGGCGATGGCCTCGTGCCAGCGCTTGAGGTGCGGGAAGGCGGCGTAGTCGGGAGTCAGCCCGTTGTACACCTCGATCCACGGGTAGCTGGCCATGTCGGCGATGCCGTAGTCGTCGCCGGCCAGGTAGGCGCTGTGCGCCAGACGCTTGTCCAGCACCCCGTGCAGGCGCCGCACCTCGTTGCCGTAGCGTTCGATCGCATAGCCGATCTTCTCCGGCGCGTAGACGTTGAAATGCCCCATCTGCCCGGTCATCGGGCCGAGCCCGGCCATCTGCCAGAACAGCCATTCCAGCGCGAGCACGCGCCCGCGCGGATCGGCCGGGAGGAAGCGGCCGGTCTTCTCGGCCAGATACAGCAGGATCGCGCCGGATTCGAACACGCTCTGCGGCGCGCCGCCGTCGGCCGGGGCATGGTCGACGATGGCCGGCATCTTGTTGTTCGGCGAGATCGCCAGGAAGTCGGGCGCGAACTGCTCGCCGGCGCCGATGTTGACCGGCTTGAGCGTGTAGTCCAGCCCGGCTTCCTCGAGGAACAGGGTGACCTTGTGGCCGTTGGGGGTGGGCCAGTAGTACAGATCGATCATGGCGGCGTTCCTGGACAGGGGATCCCGAGTGTAGCGGCGGCCCCCGGCTTGGCAGCGTCATTGCCGGCCGGGTACCCTGGCCGCTCCCGCAACGCAGCATTCCAGACCACGCCATGACTCCAGAGCGGCCCCGCCTGCATCCCCTGTCCAACCTGATCTTCGCCTCGCGCTGGCTGCAGTTGCCGCTGTACCTGGGACTGATCGTGGCCCAGGGCGTCTACGTGTTCCTGTTCGGCAAGGAGCTTTGGCACCTGATCCACGAGGCGCCGAGCCTGGGCGAGCAGCAGATCATGCTGATCGTTCTCGGCCTGATCGACGTGGTGATGATCTCCAACCTGCTGGTGATGGTGATCGTCGGCGGCTACGAGACCTTCGTGTCGCGGCTGGGCCTGGAAGGCCATCCGGACCAGCCGGAGTGGCTGAGCCACGTCAACGCCAGCGTGCTCAAGGTCAAGCTGGCGCTGTCGATCATCGGCATCTCCTCGATCCACCTGCTCAAGACCTTCATCGCGGTCGGCGCGCTCGGCGGCATGCCGATGTGCTCACCGGAACAGCTGGCCAGCGCCGTGGGGACGGTGGACCTGAAGAGCTGCGCGACGCTGACCGCCACCGGCGTGCTGTGGCAGACCATCATCCATGGCATCTTCATCCTGTCGGCGATCGGCATCGCCTGGACCGACCGGATCATGTCCGCGTCCGCGCCGGCGCGGCCGGCGCATTGACCGGCGCGCGCGGCGTCACGCTTTTTGCCGCATGGCAGCGGCTGCCACGCACGCGGCGGCCGCGGATGCTAGATTGACCGATGGGGTGCGCTGGCGGCATGGGGGCCGCAGCACCGCGAACGCACCGCCGTCGCATCGTTGATTGCCAACACCGGGGATTCAGGGGGACGCATGTCGCAACTCACCACACTCGCCAAGGCGCGCCGGGTCGCGCCGATCCTGTTGCTGGCCGCGCTGGCGGCCTGCTCCAAGCAGGAAGAGGCCGCACCACCCAGCGCTGCACCGGCCACCGCCGCGGCCAACGCACCGGCACCGCCGGCGGTCTCGGCCAAGGTGCAGTCGATGGGCACCGAACAGTTGCACGACTCGGCCAGCCAGGCGCTGCGCGAGAACCGCATGTATGCACCGGCCGGCAACAACGCGGTCGAGTACTACCTGGCGTTGCGCGACAAGCAGCCGGACGACGCCGGGGTCAAGAGCGCGCTGACCGACCTGATGCCGTACACGCTGATCGCCGCCGAACAGAGCATCAACCGCGAGGACTTCCCGGAAGCCCAGCGCCTGATCGGCCTGATCGAGAAGATGGATCCGCAGGCGCCGGCGCTGCCGCGGCTCAAGCAGGGCGTGAGCAAGGGCATGGAGGCCGTGGCCCAGCGCAGCCAGGACGAGACCGAGAAGGCCAAGAAGGACGCCGAGCAGAAGGCCAAGCTGGCGGCCGAGCAGCAGAAGCAGGCGCAACAGCAGGCCAGCGAGGCGCAGGCGGCGCAGCAGATCGCCGCACAGCAGGAGGCCGCGCGCCGCGAGAGCGCACGCCAGGAGGCCGAACGCCAGGCCGCCGCGCGCCCCGCCA
>NZ_AQOI01000185.1:0-349 GCF_000364665.1 Xanthomonas sp. SHU 199 | reverse complement strand
GCCCCTGAACACTTCGTTGTCGTGCAGCTTGAAGAACTCGTCGCAGGCCGCCTGGCCGAGCCAGTCGAGATCGGCCATGCCCTGTGGCCGGCCAGATGCCGATGGCTTGGGTCCGGAGGCAGGGTGTTTGTCGTTCTTGGTTCGGGCCATGGCCAGGGTTCATTCACGATGAGCATGTCGAGCCCGCGGCTGACGCACTCGAAGGCAGCGGCGCAGCGGTCCGTGTTGCGCGGTCCGACACCACATGGCGCCAAGCAGAATTGGGGTCAGAGCTAACTTTAAATTGCCTTGCATACAATAAAAATGCACTCTGACCCCTGTTTTTTTGGAGACTCAAGCTGAGGATTGG
>NZ_AQOI01000184.1:0-1508 GCF_000364665.1 Xanthomonas sp. SHU 199 | reverse complement strand
CGGCGGCGAACTGCGCGGTGCTGCAGGTGACCACGGTCTGCGCAGCCACCTCCGGCGCGGCGCAGTCCCAGCCCGGGGCGGCGGTCACGCTCGGGGCCACCGCCGCGTCCAGGGCGAAGGCGACTGCCGCCGCACGCGCCGCGTCCGGACCGGCGTTGGCCAGTTCCACGCTGTAGCGGATGGTGTCGCCGGCATAGACCGACGCGTTGGCGGCGCTCACGCGCAGGCTCAGGTCGGCGCGCTCCAGCGGCTTGAGCTTGATCAGCACCACCGCCGGGTCGTGGTCGGACAGCCGCGCCGGCGAGTTGGCGTCGTTGCGGGCCACGGCCGGGAAGTCGGCGTTGAGCCGCGCATGGGCTTCGCTGAGACCGGCGATCTGCGCCGAGCGCATCAGCGCACGGTTGGCCAGGATGTGGTCCAGCGACTGCACGTTGCCGTCGTAGGCGTAGGAGTAGCTCTGGTCCGGCGTCGACAGCAGGGTCAGGTTGTACAGCGCCGGATCGACCAGGGTGGCGCCGTCGCCGCCGACCACGGTCTGCGCGTCGGGCGCCGGCAGGCCGGTGATGGTGCCCATGGCATCGACGTAGCCGTCGTTGAACTCGAAGGCGTTGAAGTCGCCCATCACCAGCAACTGCTCGGTCGGATCGGCGGTCTGGCGCGCCTGCAGCAGGTTGGCCAGGAACACCGCCTGCGCCTGGCGCTTGGCGCGGATGCGCTGGCCGCTGGCGTCGTCGGTCTCGGCGCCGTTGAGCGAACGCTGGTGCACCTCGACCACGGTCAGCGGCAGCGCGCGGCCGTCGGCGAAATGCACCACCGCCTTCAGCAGCAGCGGCGGACGGTCGTTGAGCAGGCTGACGGTGCCGCTGGGCTCGGTCCAGGTGGCGGCCTTGCCTTCCTGGCTCACCGAGACCACCTCGACGCGGGCGATGCCGGCGCCGATCTGCGCGGTCTTGACCAGGAAGCCGACGTCGATGCCGCCCACGTCGTTGCCTTCCTGCAGGTAGGCCACGTACTGCGGATCGGGCTGGCCGGCGGCGACCGCGTCGCGGTTGACGCGGTCGGCCAGGGTCTGCAGCACGCTCAGGTTCTCGATCTCCACCGTGCCGAGGATGTCGGGGGTGTTGAGGTAGTTGCGGATCGCCAGCGAGGCCTTGTTGAGGCGCGCCTGGTAGGCGGCCGCGGTCAGCACCGGTTCGCCGATCGCCGGATCGTTCTGGTCGTCGAAGAAGCGCTCCATGTTGTAGGTGGCGATGTTGACGTCGTCGGCCTGCGGCGCGGGGGCGGCCTTGGGCTGGTCGGCGCCGTCGCACTGCACGGTGGGCGCGGTTTCCGGGTAGATGGTGTAGCGGCGGAAGCTGTAGTCCAGCGGGCCGCTGACGCCGAGCACGGTGCAGCCGGCGGCCACGTCGATGCGCTGGCCGCCGAGGCCGGCGCTGCCGACCGCGATCACCTGCGGGCTGGTGTTCCAGCGCGGCACGTCGGCCGGCGAGCCGGCCGGCAGCGCGTCA
>NZ_AQOI01000183.1:0-4774 GCF_000364665.1 Xanthomonas sp. SHU 199 | reverse complement strand
TGGCGCCGCGCGCGCCGGCCGTGGCCGTGCGTGCGCGCGGCGCGGATCCTCCACCGCCCGGTGTGACGGCGTGCGTGACGCGCCGCTGTACCGCCGGCCGCCGCCGGCTGCCATCGTCACCGTGTTCGGCTACATAGGTCTTCCACCGCAAGGATCCGATGCAATGCGCACTCTTCGCCGCTCCCTGACCCGTTCCCCGTCCGCCGCACGCCAGGCGGGCATGAGCCTGCTGGAAATCATCATCGTCATCGTGCTGATCGGCGCGGTGCTGACCCTGGTCGGCAGCCGCGTGCTCGGTGGCGCCGACCGTGGCAAGGCCAACCTGGCCAAGTCGCAGATCCAGACCCTGGCCGGCAAGGTCGACAACTACCAGCTCGATACCGGCAAGCTGCCGTCCAAGCTCGACGACCTGGTCACCGCGCCGGGCGGCGTCAGCGGCTGGCTCGGTCCGTACGCCAAGCCGGCCGAACTGAACGACCCCTGGGGCCACCCGATCGAATACAAGGTGCCCGGCGAAGGCCGGCCGTTCGACCTGATCAGCCTGGGCAAGGACGGCCAGCCCGGCGGCAGCAGTTACGACGCCGACATCAAGTACGAGTGATCCGGCGCCGTGATCCGGGCCCCTGCCGGCGCGCTGCGCTTCGGCGTGCCGGCGTGCGCGCCGGCTGCGCGTGCGCGCATGCGCGGCGTGTCGCTGCTGGAGATGCTGCTGGTGGTGGGCCTGATCGCGATCGCCGCGCTGCTGGCGGCCTCGGTGCTGACCGGCGGCATCGACGGCATGCGCCTGCGCTCGGCGGCCAAGGAGATCGCGTCGCAACTGCGCTACACCCGCACCCAGGCGATCGCCAGCGGCCAGCCGCAGCGCTTCCTGATCGATCCGCAGGCGCACCGCTGGCAGGCGCCCAACGGCCGCCACGGCGAGATCCCGCCGTCGCTGACGATCCGCTTCACCGGTGCGCGCCAGGCGCAGCGCCGCGACGGAGAGGGCGCGATCCAGTTCTTCGAGGACGGCGCCTCCACCGGCGGGCGCATCGACCTGCAGGCGCGCCAGGCGCGCTGGCGCGTCGACGTGACCTGGCTGACCGGCGAGGTCACGGTCGGGCGCGCACCGGACCAGGCGGGCCCATGAACCGCCAGCGCGGCTACACCCTGATCGAGGTGATCGTGGCGTTCGCGCTGCTGGCGCTGGCGCTGACCCTGCTGCTGGGCTCGCTGTCCGGCGCCGCACGCCAGGTGCAGCGTGCCGACCAGTTGAGCCGCGCCACCCTGTACGCGCAGTCGCTGCTGGCGGCGCAGGGCGTGGAGCAGCCGCTGCAGCCGGGACGCAGCCAGGGCACGCTGGATCAGGGGCGCTACCGCTGGACCCTGGACGTGGCGCCCTACGCCGACCCGCGGCGGCCGCCCGATGCCGCGGTGACGCCCGGCGCGCCGACCTTGCTGCAATTGACCCTGCAGGTGCGCTGGGGCGATGCGCCGGCGCAGGCGCTGCAGTGGAAGACCCTGCGCCTGGTCGCCCCGCAAGGCAACGGGGTGCCGCAATGACCACGCGCGCGCCGCCGCGCGCCGCCGCGCGCGGCTTCACCCTGATCGAAGTGCTGCTGGCCACGGTGCTGCTGGTCGGCGGCTTGACCCTGGCCTTCGCCACGCTGCGCTCGGCGATGGCGATCAGCGGCCGCGGCGAGGCGATCGCCGGACGCAGTGAACGCATGCGCGCGGTCGAGGGCTTCCTGCGCCGGCGCCTGAGCGGCGCGCAGTCGCTGCCGCTGGACATCGACACACACACGCTGCAGCCGGTGCGTTTCGTCGGCGAACCGCAGCGCATGCAGTTCGTGGCCGATCTGCCCGAGTACCTCGGCCGCGGCGGCCCCTACCTGCACGACCTGCGGGTCAGCGGCGAGGGCGACCATCGGCAACTGGCGATCGCGCTGGTGCAGGTGCAGGCCGGCAAGCAACTGGCCGAGACCCCGCCGCGCCCGTCCGAGCCGCTGGCGCGCGACCTGCGCGAGGTGCGCTTCCGCTACCGCGGCCTGGACCCGGAGCGCGGCACCATCGGCCCCTGGCAGGAGCGCTGGGAGCGCACCGACACGCTGCCGCTGCTGGTCTCGATCGAGTTGCGCAGCGGCGACGGCACGGCGTGGCCGCCGCTGGTGGTAGCGCTGCGCCAGGCCGGTGGCGCGGAGATGCGGCAATGAGCGCGACGCATCGCCACCGCGGCGCGGCGCTGGTGCTGGTGCTGTGGCTGATCGCGCTGCTGACCGCGCTGATCGGCGCCTTCGCGCTGACCGCGCGCACCGAGAACCTGCAGGGCAAGGTGCTCGGCGACGGCGCCGAGGCGCAGGAACGCGCCCGCGCCGGCCTGGAATACGCGCTGACCCGGCTCGCCGGCACCCCCACGCAGCCGGGCTGGCGTGCCGACGGCCGGCGCTACCGCTGGCAGTACGAGGGCGCCACCGTCGACCTGAGGGTCACCGACGAGAGTGGCAAGGTCGATCTGAACATGGCCGATGCGCAACTGCTGGCGGCGCTGGTGCGCGCGGTCGGCGAAGATCCGCAGCGCGCCGAGCGCATCGCCGCGGCGATCGTGGACTGGCGCGATCCCGACAACCTGACCCAGCCCAACGGCGCCGAGGATCCGGACTACGCCGCCGCCGGCCTGCCCTACGGCGCCAAGGACGCGCCGTTCGAAAGCCTGGCCGAACTGCAACTGGTGCTGGGCATGGACCCGGAGCTGTACGCCAAGCTGCTGCCCAACCTGACCCTGTACGGCGGGGTGTCGCGGCCGACGCCGGACTTCGCGCCGGGGCCGGTGCTGACCGCGCTCGGCCTGGACGCGCAGCAGGTGCTGGCGCAGCGCGAACGCACCGACCAGACCCAGCTCGGCATGGTCGGCATGGGCGGTGGCGGCACCTACAGCATCGAAAGCCGGGCGCGGCTGGGCAATGGCCGCGAGGGCGTGTTGCGCGCGGTGGTGCGCCCAGGCTCGTCGGCGCTGCCGGGCTCCGCCTACACTGTGTTGCGTTGGGAAGAAGGAACGACGGTGCGATGACGGCGTGGCGCGACACGATGGACAAACTTGGCGTACGCATCGCCCCCGGTGCGGGCGGGCTGCTGGCCTGGTGGCAGCGCTCGCTGATGGCGTGGCTGCCGCCGCGCTGGCAACTGCAGCTGGGCTGGTCGCAGGCGCGGCTGCTGCTGTGGCGCGAGGGCGAGCAGCTGATGCTGGCGCGGCAGGTCGAGTCCGAACTGGGCGCGCCGCTGACGCTGCCGTGGCCGCTGCTGCCCGACGAACTGGAGGCGCTGCTGGGGCCGCGCCTGGCGGCGCTGCCGCGGGTGTGGCTGTTGCCGGCCGAGGCGGCGTTGCAACGCCATCTGCGCCTGCCGGCGGCGGCCGCCGAGCACCTGCGCGAGGTGGTGAAGTTCGAGATCGACCGGCAGACCCCGTTCCAGGCCGACCAGGTGATCTACGACGTGCGCGCCGACGGTCGCCGCGACGACGCCCAGCTCGACGCCGAACTGGTGGTGGCGCCGCGCCGCGTGCTGGACGACCTGCAGGCCAGCGCCGGCGCGCTGCGCCCGACCCTGGCCGGCATCGACGTCGCCGGCAGCGATGGCGCGCCGCTGGGAGTGAATCTGCTGCCGCAGGAACAGCGGCACCGCCGCGCCGACCCGATGCGGCGCTGGAACGCGATCCTTGCCGTCACCGCGCTGCTGGCGCTGTGCGCGGCCGGCTGGCAGTTGCTGGACAATCGCCGCGATGCGCTGGAGCACCTGCGCACCCAGGTGGACAGCGGTGCGCAGCGCGCGCGCGCGGTCGCCGCGCAGCGCCAGCAGCTGGTCGATCTGGTCGAAGGCGCCGCGTTCTTCGACCAGTTGCGCGCCGAGCGCCCGGCCTCGGTGGAGGTCTGGAACGAACTGAGCAAGCGCCTGCCGGAGGGCACCTATCTGGAGAAGTTCTCGATCGAGGGCAACCAGTTGCAGTTGATCGGGCTCAGCAGCGAAGCCTCGTCGCTGGTCGGGCGCCTGGAAGGCTCGCCGCTGTGGCGCACGCCGTCGCTGACCGGCGTGCTGCAGGCCGATCCGGGCAGCCACCGCGACCGCTTCACCCTCACCGCCGAGCTGGCCGGCACCAAGCGCAAGGAGGCCACCGATGCCGGTGCAGGTCGATAAGCGCGACCGCTGGCTGGCGCTGGGCCTGCTGCTGGCGGCGCTGGCGCTGGGCTACCTGGTGCTGGTGCATCCGTGGTGGACCGTGCCGATGCGCGAGGTCGATGCGCAGATCCAGGAACTGCAGCAGCGCGAACTGCGCGTGCGCATGCAGTTGCAGCAGGCGCCGCAGGTGGCGCAACGGCTGCAGCAGGCGCAGCGCGAACTGGCCACGCGCCCGGGCTTCCTGCGCGAGACCTCGGCCGAACTGGCCTCGGCCGGTCTGGTGCAGCGCCTGGAAAGCGCGGTGGCCACGGCCAGCCCCGGCAACCGCAGTTGCGCGATCAGCAACCGCTCGCCGCTGGCCGCCGACAACCGCAGCGACCGCTTCACCCGCGTGGCGGTGCAGGTGCGCCTGCGCTGCGGCACGCCGGAGCTGGCGGCGGTATTGCATGCGCTGGAAAGCGGCACGCCGGCGCTGTTCATCGACAACCTCAACGTGATGGCGCAGCGCTACCAGCTCTCGCCGGGCGAGAGCGGCAACGGCCTGGACGTGGCCTTCGAACTGGCCGGCTACCTGCGTCCGAACGCGATGCCGGCGCCACCGGCGGCGTCCGCCACACCGGACCCG
>NZ_AQOI01000182.1:0-3638 GCF_000364665.1 Xanthomonas sp. SHU 199 | reverse complement strand
GGCTGCCGCGACGCGGCGGGCGCTGGCCGCCCGGACGCTCGTCCGGCGGGTTGTTGTTGCCCCAGCGGATCGGCGTGACCGGCTCGAAGCCCGGCACGTCGCGGATGTCCATCTCGCGCTTGAGCATGCGTGCGATCGCGCGCAGCAGCTTGGCCTCGTCCTGCGCCACCAGCGAGATCGCCTCGCCGGTCGAACCGTTGCGGCCGGTGCGGCCGATGCGGTGCACGTAGTCCTCGGCGACCATCGGCAGGTCGTAGTTGATGACCTTGGGCAACTGGTCGATGTCGATGCCGCGCGCGGCGATGTCGGTCGCCACCAGCACGGTGATGCGGCCGGCCTTGAAGTCGCTCAATGCGCGCAGGCGCTGGCCCTGGCTCTTGTTGCCGTGGATCGCTGCCGTCTTCAACCCAGACTTGTCCAGGAACATGGTCAGCTTGTCGGCACCGTGCTTGGTGCGGGCGAACACCAGGGTCTGCTTGCGCGAGTCGGCGGCCAGCAGGTGCAGCAGCAGTTCGCGCTTGCGCGCGCCGTCCACCGGATGCACGCGGTGGGTGATGGTGTCGGCCACGGTGTTGCTCGGGGTGGCCTGGATTTCCTGCGGGTCGTGCATGAACTCGCGAGCCAGCTGCTTGATGCCTTCCTCGAAGGTGGCCGAGAACAGCAGGGTCTGCCGGTTCTGCTTGGGCAGCTTGGCGAGGATGCGCTTGATCGACGGCAGGAAGCCCATGTCGAGCATGCGGTCGGCTTCGTCCAGCACCAGGATCTCGATGCCCGACAGGTCCACGCTGCGACGCTCGAGATGGTCGAGCAGGCGGCCAGGGCAGGCGATCAGCAGGTCCACGCCGCGGCGCAGCGCGTCGAGCTGGTTGCCCATGCCCACGCCGCCGTAGATGGTGGTGCTGGGGATGCGCAGGTACTTGCTGTAGCCGCGCAGGCTGTCGTGGACCTGGGTGGCCAGTTCGCGGGTCGGGGTCAGGATCAGCGCGCGCGGCTTGCGCGGGCCGGGGCCCACCGACTGCGGCGAAGTGCCCAGGTGCTGCAGCAGCGGCAGGCCGAACGCGGCGGTCTTGCCGGTGCCGGTCTGCGCGCCGGCCATCAGGTCATGGCCTTCCAGGGCGACGGGAATGGCCTGCGCCTGGATCGGGGTGGGGGTTTCGTAGCCCTGCTCGGCCAACGCGCGCAGCAGGAAGGGCGCAAGGCCCAGGGATTCGAACGACATGAGAATGCTCCGGATAACGCGCCGACGCCGGGACGGACCCGGCGCGCAGGCGCAAGTAGGTGAGGCTCGGAGCGTTCCCGTGAACCGCGCTGCGAGAGGGTGGATCAACCCGCAGCGCGAGGCTGGGGTTCGTCGGCACCACGAAAGGCGTCGGGCGGGGCGGGCGAGTCGGATCGTTGCGATCCTGGCCTCGCCGGCGATCCCTGAGGGAAACGGACGGCCGCATGCAGACCGGCGCAGTGTACCTGAATTGGCGCGCTGCACAAAATGCGGGTCCGTTTCAGTTGAAACCAAGCCGGCGTCTGGCCGTACAATCGCCGGCTCAGCCCCCAGCACTGGACGGACATGAAGCTAGGTTCCCTGAAGGAAGGCGGTCGCGACGGCACCCTGATCGTCGTGTCCCGCGATCTGACCCGCGCCGTGCGCGCCACCGGCATCGCGCCGACCCTGCAGCGCGCGCTGGAGGACTGGAGCAACCTCGCCCCGCGCCTGAACGCGCTGTCCGAGTCGCTCAACGACGGCAGCGCCGACGGCCAGTTCGACCTGGACATGGCCGCGCTGGCGGCACCGCTGCCCCGCGCCTACGAGTTCCTCGACGGCAGCGCCTACCTGCCGCACGTCGAGCGCGTGCGCCGCGCGCGCGGCGCCGAGGTGCCGGAGAGCTTCTACACCGACCCGCTGATGTACCAGGCGGTCAGCGCCGGCTTCTACGGCCCGCGCGATGCGGTCAAGGTGGTCAGCGAGGACTACGGCATCGACCTGGAAGCCGAGATCGTGGTGGTCACCGACGACGTGCCGATGGCGGTCAGCCCGGCGCAGGCCGCCGCGCACATCCAGTTGATCGGCCTGGTCAACGACGTGTCGCTGCGCAATCTGATTCCGCCTGAACTGGCCAAGGGCTTCGGCTTCGTGCAGTCCAAGCCGCGTTCGGCGCTGTCGCCGGTGTTCGTCACTCCCGACGAACTGGGCGAGGCCTGGCAGGGCAACAAGGTGCACCTGCCGCTGCTGACCCACATCAACGGCGCCTGGTTCGGCGCGCCCGAGGCGGGCGAGGACATGCAGTTCGATTTCGCGCAACTGGTCGCGCACGCGGCCAAGACCCGGCCGCTGGCGGCCGGCGCGGTGGTCGGCTCGGGCACCATCGCCAACCAGGACACCACGCGCGGCGCCTCCTGCTTCGCCGAACAGCGCACCGTGGAAACCCTGCGCGACGGCAAGCCGAGCACGCCGTACATGTCCTTCGGCGACGTGGTGCGGATCGAGATGCTGGACCGTGACGGAGTGAGCATCTTCGGCGCGATCGAGCAGCGCATCGAGCAGGCGCCGCTGCCCTGATCCGGCCGGCGGCGGTGCCGGGGCGACCGACGGCGCCGCAGCCCAGGTGTCCACCGGTATCGTTGTCGATTGCGCAGACGGAGGCGGGCATGGACGAGGCACTGCAGCTCTACACCTACTGGCGCTCCAGCGCCGCGTACCGGGTGCGCATCGGGCTGGAGCTCAAGCGCCTGGCCTATCAATCGCTGCCGGTGCACCTGGTGCGCGACGGCGGACAGCAGCACTCGCCGGAATATGCGCGGTTGAACCCGCAGGAACTGGTGCCGACCCTGTGCCACGAGGGCCAGCCGATCCGCCAATCGCTGGCGATCCTGGAGTACCTGGACGAGCGCTGGCCGGAGCCGCCGCTGCTGCCGGACGCGCCGATCGATCGCGCCCGCGTGCGCGGCCTGGCGCAACTGATCGCCTGCGACATCCACCCGCTCAACAACCTGCGCGTGACGCAGTTCTTCGAGAACGCCTGGAACGTGCCGCAACCCGAGCGCGAAGAGTGGATGCGGCACTGGATGCAGACCGGCTTCGATGCGCTGGAGCAGTTGCTGGCCGAGTCGCCCGACACCGGACGCTTCTGCCACGGCGAGCAGCCGGGCCTGGCCGACTGCTGCCTGGTGCCGCAGCTCTACAACGCGCGCCGCTTCGGCGTGGATCTGCAGGCCTACCCGACCCTGGAGCGGATCGAGCGCGCCTGCCTGGCGCTGCCGGCATTCGACGCGGCGCGCCCGGAACACCAGCCCGACGCGCAGTAAGCTGGGACTATCGTCGCAGGAGCGGCTTCAGCCGCGACCGGGCATCCGCTGCTGCCAGTCGGCCACCAGCCCCTGCCGCGCCGGTGAGCATGAGGATGTGGGAGGGACTTCAGTCCCGACTGCAGTTTTCCGGACACTTCGGCCTTCACGCGTCGCGACGGAAGTTGCTTCCACACGCGCTTGCGGCGCACTCGCTGGGCGCACTGTGGGAGGGACTTCAGTCCCGACGGCAGTTTTCCGGACACTTTGGCCTTTACGCGTCGCAACGGAAGTCGCTTCCACACGCGCTTGCGGCGCACTCGCTGGGTGCACTGTGGGAGGGACTTCAGTCCCGACGC
>NZ_AQOI01000181.1:0-2531 GCF_000364665.1 Xanthomonas sp. SHU 199 | reverse complement strand
GTCCCTCCCACAATGGCCACGGCCGCTCAGTGTGAGGGGCCGGGGAGCCGCCGCCGCGGGAATCCCGCTTTTGCGATTCCCCACTCCCGATTCCCCATTCCCGGCTTCACCGCGATTCCCCATTCCCGGCTTCAAGGTCACTCCTTCAACACCATATCGATGCACAGCACCGCCGCCATGATCAGGATCCGCCGCGGATCCTCGGCCGGCAGGCTCTCGGCGATCGACAGCATGTAGTTGTCGGCGCTGGTGAACAGTTCCTTGCCCAGCCCGGCCCACTTCTTCGAGACCTGCGCCAGTTCGCGCTCGCCCTGCACGAAGCGGAAATCCCAACTGGTCCACTTGCCGCGCAGGGTGCACACCGGCGCGCCCTGGGCATCGAGCACATCGAACTTGCCGCCGATGGAGAAGAACTTCTGGCTGAAGGAACCGACCAGCCGATCGCGCTCGTCCAGCACCTCGACCTTGGACAGGAACAGCGAGAAGCCGCGCTTGACCGTCAGCACCTTCTGCCCATCCGGAGTACGCACTTCCACCTGGAACGGGGTCATGCGCTTGTAGTCGGTGAACCGGAAGATCTTGGTGAACACGCCCAGGTTCGGCTCGCGGCATTCCAGCAGCTTGCGGTTGCTGTGCGGATCGAACACGTCGTAGTTGTTGGCGGCCTTGAACATGCCGACCTGTTCCTTGACGAAGAACAGGTTGTGCTGAAGAACAGGATGCATCGGGCGTCCTTGCGTTGGGAAAGTCGACGCGCCCTGGGCGACGGCCGCACAGCGGCGGCGCGGTGCCGACAGCCGCCGGCACGTCCAGGGTCGCGGTCTGCCGGGCGGCAGCGCGGGCCGCATGATAGGGGGCGACTGCGGCCGCGGCAACGCGCACGGCAGGCAACCACGCCAGTGCGGGGTCTTCATTCCAGTGCAGGCCGCGACGCCGTTGCCCTTACTTCTTTTGCCAGACGTCTGTCCGAAGCCAATCGACGTATCGATCAAAGGACGCCGCTGTCGCGATTCCCCAGTCCCGACTCCCCATTCCCGGCTTCACCGCCATTCCCCAATCCCGATTCCCCGTTCCCGGCTTCAACATTCCCGGCTTCAACTGGTAATGGTCTGGGTCAGATCTTCCCAGCTCGGCGGCGCCGGCCAATCCGGCTGCTGGTTGCCTTCCATCACCCGGCGCAGGTCGCGGGTGTCGATCTGCGGCGCCAGCACGTGCACCAGCTCCAGCGCGTAATCGCGCAGCACCCGGTCGCGCGGCAGCACCGCCCAGGCGATGCAGTCGGGAATCTCCGGCGGCGCCGGCCACGCGCGCAGATCGGTGTCGTTGGCGCTCACCGCCATTTCCGCCAGCAGGCCCACGCCGAGTCCGGTGCGCACGTAGGTCTTGATCAGGTCCGCGTCGAGCGCGGTCAGCGCGATCCGCGGCTCCAGCCCGAGCCGGCCGAAGGCGCGCTGCAGCGAGGAGCCGGCGCGGGTCGAGGATTCGTAGCTGATCAGCGGCTGTGCCGCCAACGCGACCATGTCCGGCACCCGCTTGGGCACGTCCAGCGCATGCCCGCGCGGCACCAGCACCAGCCGCCGCCAGCGGTACAGCGGCACGGCGATGCCGGCGGCCGGCGCCGTGCCGGCGGTGCTGACGATGGCGATGTCGGCGTCGCCCTGGCTGAGCAGGTCCAGCGCCGCGCTCTCGGCGGCCTGCTGCAGGTGCACGCTGACCTGCGGATAGGCCTGCTTGATCTGCGCCACCGCCGGCGGCAGCACGAAGCGCGCCTGGGTGTGGGTGGTGGTGAGGGTCAGCTGGCCCTGGCTCTCGCGGCGCTGGTTGGCGGCGTAGGTGCGGATGTTGTTGGCCTCGGCCAGCACCGCGCGCGCGCGCTCGATCACCTCGCGCCCGGCCGGGGTCACCGTTTCCAGGCTGCGGCCCTTGCGCACGAACAACAGGAAGCCCAGTTCGTCCTCCAGTTGCTTGAGCTGCTTGGACAGCCCCGGCTGGGTGGCGTGCACGCGCGCCGCCGCCAGGGTGATGTTCAGATCGGCATCGGCAATGGCGACGAGGTAGCGGAGTTGGGTCAGCGTCATCGGGACGAGGGCGAGGCGCCGCCAGGCGGGACGCTCGACTGTAGTGGAATTCGGCCTTTCACCTTATAACCGAAAGCTATCTGCCTTGGGCATGAAGTCATTTCCTGGGGCTATGAGCCGGCGCTACGGTCGTCGCTCCCGCCTGCCCCGCGTTGCGAGCCGCCCTGTGAGCCCTGCCCCGATTGCCCTGTATCCGGACCTGCGCGACCGGGCCGTGCTGGTGATCGGCGGCGGCGCGGCCGCCGAGCGCCAGCTGCAGGCACTGCTCGCCGCCGGCGCCCAGCCACGGGTGGCCGCGCCGACCCTGACCCCGGGCTTGCATGCGCTGGCCGCGCAAGGACGGCTGGTCTGGCTGCACGGCGCCTTCGACAGCGCTTGGCTGGACAGCGTCTGGTACCTGATCGCCGCGAGCGAGGACGCCACGGCCAACCGCCAGGCGCTGCAGGCCGCTGC
>NZ_AQOI01000180.1:0-3404 GCF_000364665.1 Xanthomonas sp. SHU 199 | reverse complement strand
CACACCTGGCGCACCCTCACCGCCGGGCGCCGCCCGCCGCCGCGGCGCGCGCCGGAAGCCACCGCCACCACCGAGACCCGGCCGGTGACGCCGGCACCGAAGCGTGGCGGGGCCAAGGCGGGCGATGCCTCGGCTTCGGCGAAGCCAGGCAAGTCGACCAAGCGCAAGCCTGCCCCGGCATCGGTGAAGACGCCGGCGGCCAAGAAGGTCGCCAAGAAGGTCGCGAAGGAAGTCGCGAAGAAAGCCGCCAAGCGCGCGGCCAACAGCACCGCGAAGCGTCCCGCGCGCAAGGGCTGAAGCGATGCCCCGGGCGCCGGCGTGAGCGCCGGTGCTCGGGGAGATGCCTCCATGTCAGCAGGAGCGGCGCAGCCACGGCGGATGGATCCTGCAGTCGGGGCTGAAGCCCCTCCCACAATGGAAGAATTGGCGCCGTGCGGACACAGCGCGCTTGCCGAGCATTGGCGTTGGCGAGCCGGCATGCCGTGGGAGCCCACCGCCCCTGTCGTCGCAGCCAGCAAAGGCGTCACCGCCACGGACGCTGTCGACCGTCAGTGTGGGAGGGGCTTCAGCCCCGACGCGACCACGCTCGACTACACGCGCACCACGCAGTGGGCACGTGCCTCGGCCAATCGTCGGCGTCCCCATCGCTATCTGTCGCGCGTGACAACGGCGTACCCACCGTGACCGCGGTTGTCGGCAGCGACGAGCGCACATACGCAGCGCATTCCTGGGACTCGGTTGGCCGCGCGGCCAAGCCACCCGCATCAACTGCGATGCTGTCCCGCGCCTGTTGCGCCCGTCGCATCCGCCGGCCCGGCCGTCGGATCGTTGACGTCGGCCTCGAACAGCTTGGTCAGGTCGGCGCGCGCCGCACGCGCAGTCTGCACCACCGCCGCATCGTCGTCGTAGACCAGGTGCTGGGCGCGCAGCAATTGCGAGTCGTGTTCGCGGAAGCGGGCGATGCGGTCGCGCGCGGTCGCCGCATCCAGGCCCAGGCCGAGCAGCACCTGCTCGCTCAGCTCCAGGCTGGAGGCGAACACTTCGCGGAACGGCTCCGCACCCAGGTCCATCAGTCGCCAGGCGTGCTGGCGGTTGCGTGCGCGCGCCAGCACCTTGGCGGTGGGGTAGAGCCGGCGGATCAGCCGCGTGGTCTTGATGTTGGTCTCCGGGTCGTCCATCGCCACCACGAAGATGCGGATGCCGTCGCTGCCGGCCGCGCGCAGCAGGTCCGGGCGGCTGGGGTCGCCGTAGTAGAGCTGGTTGCCGAAGCGGCGCAGGTCCTCCACCGTGTCCGGATTGTGTTCCAGCGCCACGAACGGGATGCGCTGCGCAGTCAGCAGGCGCGCGACGATCTGGCCGAAGCGGCCCATGCCGGCGATCAGCACCTGCGCGCGCTGCGTGTCCACGGTGTCGTACTGCGCCGCCGGCGGTGGCTGTTTGCCCTTGCCGGCCTCGCTGCCGCCGAGCAGGCGCTGCATGCCGATCAGCAGCAGCGGCGTCAGCGCCATCGACACGCCGACCACCGCGACCAGGCGGTCGTGGGTGGCGTCGTCGAGCAGGCGCACGCGCTGCGCCTCGGTGAACACCACGAAGGCGAACTCGCCGCCCAGCCACAGCAGGCTGCCCAGCAGCAGCGCACTGCGCCAGGGCAGGCGCAGCACGCGGCCGATGCCGGCCAGCAGCGCGAACTTGACCAGCAACAGCGTGGCCACGGCGCCGGCGATCAGCCACGGTTCGGCGACGATGCGGTCCAGGTCGATGCCCATGCCCACGGCGATGAAGAACACGCCCAGCAGCAGGCCCTGGAACGGCTCGATCTGCGCCTCCAGTTCGTGGCGGAACTCCGAATCGGCCAGCAGCACGCCGGCCAGGAACGCGCCCAGGCTGGGGCTGAGCCCGGCCTTCTGCAGGAACCAGGCGTTGCCCAGCACCACCAGCAGCGCGCTGGCGGTGAACACCTCGGGCATGCGCGTGCGCGCCACCGTGCGGAACAGGTGGCGCAGCACGAAGCGCCCGCACAGCACCACCAGCGCCAGCGCGCCCAGCGCCTGGCCCACTTCCGTCCAGGTCAGGGTGTCGTTCTTGGCGCCGCCGAGCAGCGGCACCGCGGCCAGCAGCGGGATCGCGATCAGGTCCTGGAACAGCAGGATGGCGAAGCCGAGCCGGCCGTAGTCGCTGTTGAGCGCCTTGCGCTCGGCCAGCAGTTGCAGGCCCACCGCGGTGGAGGACAGCGCCAGCGCCAGGCCGATCACCAGCGCGCTCTTCCAGTTCAGCCCCATGCACAGCGCCAGCGCGCCCAACGGCAGCGCGGTCAGCGCGACCTGGGCGCTGCCGGCACCGAACACCGCATGCCGCATCACCTTCAAGCGCGCCGGCGACAGTTCCAGGCCGATCAGGAACAGCAGCATCACCACGCCGATCTCGGCGGCGTTGAGGATGCGCTCGGTGTCCTGCACGAAGCCCAGCCCGTCCGGCCCCAGCACCACACCCGCAGCCAGGTAGGCCAGCACCGCGCCCAGGCCCAGGCGCTTGAACACCGGCACCGCGATCACCGCGGCCAGCAGCAGCACCAGCGCCAGTTCCAGGCCGCCGCTATGCACGAGTCGTCTCCATCGCCGCATTATGCGGCCGCCAATGCGACCGGGTGCTGACCCGGGCTGTGCCTGCGGGCTCCGATGGACATGGCGGATCCGCGAAGGATCGGCGGTGGGCGGCTGTCTGGCGGGGTCTTTCTGCGGCGGAGGCGGCGCTGCCTGCCCTGCGCACCGGGTGTGCGCCGCCGCCTGGTCTCTGTGGCCTGGTCGGGTCGGGGCTGAAGCCCCTCCCACACCGGGAAGTCCAGCAATGTTCCGTGTCGTTCCGGATTCCGCTCAAGCGCGCGTGCGTGCGTAACGGGCTGCCGACCCAAGCTCCCTGTGGGAGGGGCTTCAGCCCCGACACGCGGAGGCCGGAATCTCGCCAGCGCAGCTGTCGCCGGATGCGCGGCATCGCCGTCAACGCCGCAGCGCGCGACCCGGATCATCCCCGCGCCGCGGCCAGCCGTGTACCGTTAGCGCATTCGCTCGCCTCTGCCGCCGCCATGAGCACCTATCACCTGCAGTCCGTGTTCCGCCCCGCCTCGGTCGCCATCGTCGGCGGCAGCCCGCGCGAGCGTTCGGCCGGGCGGGCGGTGGTGCGCAGCCTGCGCGCGGCCGGGTTTCCCGGGCAGATCGGCTGGGTCAGCCCGCGCTACCGCGAGATCGACGGCGTGCCCACGGTGCGCCGGCTCACCGACCTGCCCTGGGTGCCGGACCTGGTGGTGATCACCGCGCCGGCGCGGATGGTGCCGCGCATCGTGTCGATCGCCGCGCGGCGCGGCGTGGCCGCGGCGATCATCCTCACCGCCGGGCTCGGCAGCGGGCCGG
>NZ_AQOI01000179.1:0-9319 GCF_000364665.1 Xanthomonas sp. SHU 199 | reverse complement strand
GGCCGCGCCGCTGCGCGCGCCCGCGCCACCTGCCGGCATGGACGCCATGGCCGAAGACGCCCTGCTGCCGTGGTTGCGCGCGCTGGAGCCGCTGCTGCGCCAGTCCGACCTGGCCGCATTGACCCTGCTGGAGCAGGCCCCGCCGGCCATCGCCGGCGCCCAGGCCGGCGACGCGCTGCGCCTGCGCGAGCAGGTACAGACGCTGCGCTTCGACGACGCCCTGGTCACGTTGAACAACTTGTTGGAGACCGCTTCCCGATGAGCGATTTCGCTGCCTACCGACGCCTCGCCCCGCAGGGACGGCGCCCGCGCGTGCTGATCGTGGACGACCAGCCGATCAACATCCATGCGCTGCACGAACTGCTGCGCGACGCCTGCGAAGTCAGCATGGCGCTGGATGGCACGCGTGCACTGGCCTTGTGCCAGCAGCAGCCGCCGGACCTGGTGCTGCTGGACGTGATGATGCCGGAACTGGACGGCCTGCAGGTCTGCCGCCGGCTCAAGGCCGACCCGGCGACCGCGGACATCCCGGTGGTGTTCGTCACTGGGCAGGATGCGCCGGAGGACGAGGTGGCCGCGCTGGAAGCCGGTGGTGCCGATTTCATCAGCAAGCCGGTGCAGCCGGTGGTGGTGCGGGCGCGGGTGCAGAACCATCTGATCATGAAACTTCAGAGCGACCTGCTGCGCGAGGTCGCGCTGCTGGATGGGCTGACCGGGGTGGCCAATCGCCGCCGTTTCGAAGACGCCCTGGCCACGCACTGGCAGGCCTGCCTGCGCGAAGGCAAGCCCTGCGGGGCGCTGATGATCGACGTGGACTACTTCAAGCGCTACAACGATCACTATGGTCATCAGCTCGGCGATGGCTGCCTGCGCGCCGTCGCCCAGGCGCTGGCCGGTTGCGTGCTGCGCCCGCACGATCTGCTGGCCCGCTATGGCGGCGAGGAGTTCGTGGCGTTGCTGCCGGGCAGCGATGCCGACGGCGTGCGCGAAGTGGCGCAGCGCATGCTGCAGCGGGTCGCCGAGCTGCAGCTGGCGCACGACGCCTCGCTGGTGGGGCCATGCGTGAGCATCAGCCTGGGCGGCGCGGTGGCGGTCCCCCAGGCGGACGCCAGCGCCGCACAACTGCTGGCGCAGGCCGATGCGCAGTTGTATCTGGCCAAGCAGGGCGGGCGCGCGCGGGCCTGCGTGGGGTGATGCGCCGCGCCGGCGATCGTTGCCTGCGCAACCAAGCGCGTCGCCTCGGCGCCGATCTGCCAGAATCGGCCGATTGCCTGTCGATGTCGCCTCCATGACCGTTGCCGCGTCTCCCGTTCCGCCCGTCAACTCGCCGCGTCGCGTGCTGCTGGCCAGCCTGGTCGGCACCACCATCGAGTTCTTCGACTTCTACATCTACGCCACCGCCGCGGTGCTGGTGTTCCCCAAGCTGTTCTTCCCCGAAGGCGATGCCGATGCGGCGCAGTTGCAGTCGCTGGCGACCTTCGCCGTGGCCTTCGTCGCGCGGCCGTTGGGATCGGCGCTGTTCGGCCATTTCGGCGACCGCATCGGCCGCAAGGCCACGCTGGTGGCGGCGCTGCTGACCATGGGCCTGTCCACCGTGCTGATCGGCCTGCTCCCCGGCTACGACCGGATCGGCCTGTGGGCGCCGGCGCTGCTGGTGCTGTGCCGCTTCGGCCAGGGCCTGGGCCTGGGCGGGGAGTGGGGCGGGGCGGTGCTGCTGGCCACCGAGAACGCGCCGCCGGGCAAGCGCGCCTGGTACGGCATGTTCCCGCAACTGGGCGCGCCGCTGGGCTTCCTGCTGTGTTCGGGCATCTTCCTGCTGCTGGGCGCGCTGCTGGACGAGGCGCAGTTCCTGCGCTGGGGCTGGCGCATTCCGTTCGTCGCCAGCGCCCTGCTGGTGATCACCGGGCTGTGGGTGCGCCTGCGCATCCACGAGACCCCGGACTTCCAGCGCGCCCTGGACCGCAACGAGCGCGTGCGCCTGCCGATGCAGACGGTGCTGTCGCAGCACGTCGGCGCGACGGCGCTTGGCACGTTCGCGGTGCTGGCGACCTTCGTACTGTTCTATCTGATGACGGTGTTCGCGCTGGGCTACGGCACCACCACGCTGCACTACAGCCGCGAGCAGTTCCTGCTGCTGCAGATGGTCGGCATCCTGTTCTTCGCCGCCGGCATCCCCTTGTCGGCCTGGTACGGCGACCGCCGTGGCACGCGCCCGGCGATGCTGGTGGCCAGTGTGGCCATCGTCGCGTTCGGGCTGTTCTTCGCGCCGCTGTTCCAGGCCGGGCAGCCCTGGCAGGTGCTGGGCTTCCTGGCGCTGGGGTTCTTCTTCATGGGCCTGACCTACGGCCCCTGCGGCACGCTGCTGGCCGAACTGTATCCGGTGCCGGTGCGCTACACCGGCGCCTCGCTGGCGTTCAACCTGGCCGGCATCGTCGGCGCGGCGCCGGCGCCGTACGTGGCGGTGTGGCTGGCCACGCACTACGGCCTGTCGTGGGTGGGCTACTACCTCAGCGCGGCGGCGCTGCTGACCTTGCTGGCCCTGCTGGCGATCAGGCGGCCGCGTCGCTGAGCGCCGGCTCCGCCGGCGGCGCGTGTTCGACCCGGTTGCGGCCGCCGGCCTTGGCCAGGTACAGGTACTTGTCGGCCTCGGTCAGCAGCGGATGCAGGGTCTGCCGCTGCGGCCCGCTGCTGCTGACGCCGATGCTGATGGTGAGACGCAGGGTCTGCGTGCCCAGCGGAATCGCGAGGTCGGCGATGCGCGCGCGCAGGGTTTCGAAGTAATCGGCGGCCGCGGCGGGGGCCAGGCCCGGCACCAGCATGCAGAATTCCTCGCCGCCGAAGCGCGCCACCATGTCCTGCGGGCGCGCGTGCGCGGCCAGGGTCGCCGCCACCGCGCGCAGCGCTTCGTCGCCTGCCTCGTGGCCGAAGGTGTCGTTGATGTGCTTGAAATGGTCGATGTCGAGCATCGCCACGCAGACCGGCTCCTGCCGCGCCAGCCACTTCGCCAGCACGCGCTGGCTCTGTTCGAGGAAGTGCCGGCGGTTGGGCAGGCTGGTGAGGAAGTCGCGTGTCGCCAGGTCCTGCAGGGTGCCGATCAGCTCCAGCTGATCCACGTTCTGCGAGACCCGGCAGAAGAACTCCTCGCGCGAGAAGGGCTTGCGCAGGAAGTCGTTGGCGCCGTTCTTGAGGAAGCGCGGTACCAGCGACGGGTCGTTGTTGCCGGACAGGCCGATCACCGCCAGCATGTCGCGCGCGCGCAATGCGCGCAGCCGGCGGGTGAATTCCACGCCTTCCATGCCCGGCATTTCCTGGTCCACCACTGCCAGGCGGATGGACGGATTGGCCTCGATCGCGCGCAGCCCGGCGGCACCGTCGGCGGCCTCGACCACGCGGTAGCCGTACATCGACAGCAGGGAGGCGGCGTAGGCGCGCGCCGACGGCGAGTCGTCCACCACCAGCGCGGTGATGGACCGGTTGCGCGCCAGTCGCTGCACCAGCCAGGCCAGGTAGTCGATGCTGTCCGGCGCGTTCTTCAGGACGAAGTCGATGATCTGCTGGGTCAGGATGCGCTTGCGCAGGCTCTCGTCGTAGACCCCGCTGACCACCACCGTGGGCAGCCCGCGCGCGACGAAGAAGTCCACGACGGTGTCGCGGTCGCCGTCGGCCAGCACCAGCCCGGTCAGCGCCAGGAACCAGGGGCCGCCGTCATCCAGGGCGGCGGCGGCCTCGGCCAGGGTGGAGACCACCACGACCGGCAGTTCGACCCGTTGCTCGATCGCCGCGCGCAGCAGGTCGGTGAAGGTGCGCGAGTTTTCCACCAGCAGGATGCGCTGCTGTGCGGGGCTGCCGTCGGGGGCGATCGGGGCGATCGACAACGGGTGCGACATGCATGCCTCGCGGGCGGCAATCCAGGAATGGAACCCGGTTAGCGGCCGTGCGCGCGCAAACTTGAGGGCGGCGCGGGTGCGTCGCTGGCTACCAGAGCGCGTCGCGCAGCTTGTACCAGGACATCGCCGCCATCAGCAGCGGCGTGCGCAGCAGGCGGCCGCCGGGGAAGGGCGCGTGCGGGATCCGCGCGAACACGTCCAGCCGCTGTGCCTGCCCGCCGATCGCCGCGGCGATGGCCGCGCCGGCCAGGCCGGTGGCGGCCACGCCATGACCGGAGAAGCCCTGGGCGAAGTACACGTTCGGGGTCAGCCGGCCCCAATGCGGGGCGCGGTTGCGGGTGATGTCGACGTAGCCGCCCCACACCGAGTCCATCTCGACCTGGCGCAGTTGCGGGAACACCCGGCGCATGCGCCGGGTCATCACCCCGCGCAGGCCGGGCGGCGGCAGCGACGAATAGCTGGCGCGGCCGCCGAACAGCAGCCGGTGGTCGCGGCTGAGGCGGAAGTAGTCGAGCGCCCAGTTGACGTCGGCCACCGCCATGTCGTTGCCGATCAGTTCGCGGGCCAGCGCCTCGCCCAGCGGCGCACTGGCGCCGATGTAGGTGCCGACCGGCATGATCCGCGATTCCAGCTCCGGGGCGATGCCGCGCAACCAGGCGTTGCCGGCGAGGATGGCGAACTCGCCCTCGACCTCGCCGTGCGCGCTGCGCAGGATCGGTCGCGCGCCGCGCACCAGTTGCGTGACCGGCGTCTGCTCGTAAATGCGCACCCCGGCCGCCAGCGCCGCCCGCGCCAGGCCGCGCGCGTACTCCAGCGGATGCAGGTGGCCGCTGGCCGCGTCGTACATCGCGCCCAGGTAGCGTGGGCTGCGCAACTGCGACTGCAACTGCGCGCGGTCCCACCATTGCAGCGGATAGTCGTAGCGCTGCGCCATCTCGATGATGCCGGCGCGCAAGGCGCGTTCCTGGCGCGGCTTGATCGCCACGTGCGCATGGCCGTCGCGCCAGTCGCAGGCGATGCCATGGCGGGCGATGCGGGTACGCAGCAACTGCATGCCGTCGCGGGAGAAGTCGAACAGCAGTCGTGCATCGTCCTGGCCGAGCAGGGCTTCCAGGGTGTGCTGCTCGCAGCCGTAGCCGACGATGGCCTGGCCGCCGTTGCGCCCGGACGCACCCCAGCCGACCCGCTGCGCCTCCAGCACCACCACCCGATACCCGGCCTCGGCCAGGGCCAGCGCCGCACTCAGCCCGGTATAGCCGGCACCGAGGATGCATACGTCGGCGCGTACCTTGCTTCGTAATGGTTCCTGTTCCGGGAATGGTGCGGCGCTGTCGAGGTACCAGGACGCGCCGGGAATGGGGACTCGGGAATGGGGAATGGGAGAAGCGCCGGTCATGGCGGCGAACTGCAGTGATGGCCCAGGCGCACCATGTCCTGGGCTCCAGACGCTTTCGCGCTCGCTGCTTTCGATTCCCGATTCACCATTCCCGATTCCCAGCCTTCAAACCGTGCGCAAATACCAGCGATAGTCCACATCGCTGACCTGCGCTTGGAAGTCCAGCAGCTCGCGGCGTTTCTGCTGGCCGTAGATATGCCGGAAGCGCGTGCCGAACGCGGTGGCGGCGAAGTCGCTGTCCAGGAAGCGGGCGATCGCGCTGCGCCAGTCCGGTTCGCGTGCGGCGTGTTGCGCGTAGGCATTGCCCTGGGTCGGCGGGCTGGGGTCTAGGCCCTGCGCCAGGCCGTGTTCGATGCCGGCCAGCACCGCCGCGACGACCAGGTAGGGGTTGGCGTCGGCGCCGGCGATGCGGTGCTCGATGCGGGTGTTGGCCGGGTCGCTGTGCGGCACCCGCATCGCCACGGTGCGGTTGTTGAAGCCCCAGCTGTCGTTGAGCGGGACGAAGGCATTGGCGACGAAGCGCCGGTAGCTGTTGGCGTGCGGGGCGAACAGCAGCAGGCAGTCCTCGGCGCTGTGCTGCAATCCGCCGATGGCATGGCGCAGCGGCGCGGCCGGCGCCTGCGGGGTGCAGGCGAACACGTTGTGGCCGCCATCGTCGAGCAGGCTCACGTGCACGTGCAGACCGCTGCCGGATTGCGCGGCGAACGGCTTGGCCATGAAGCTGGCGAGCAGGCCCTGCTGCTGCGCGATCGCCTTGATCGCGCGCTTGAGCAGCACCGCATCGTCGCAGGCGGCCAGCGCATCGGCGCGGTGCTTGAGGTTGATCTCGAACTGGCCCGGCGCGTATTCGGCGACCGCGGTATCGGCCGGAATGCCCTGCGCGCGGCAGGCCTGCGCGACCGCATCGGTGAAGCCGCGCTGGTCGTCCAGTTCCTGCATGTAATAGACCTGGGTGCTGTCGTTGCGCAGTCCGCTGTGGGCGTGCAGCGGCGGCTGCGGGCGGCCGCGCGCGTCGGCGTGCGGGTCGAACAGGTAGAACTCCAGTTCCACCGCGATCACCGGGGTCAGCCCGCGTGCCTGCAGGCGGGCCAGCACCTGCGCCAGCACCTGGCGCGGGGCGAAGTCGAGCGCACCGCCTGCGCCGTCCTGCATCGCCAGCAGCAGTTGCGCCGACGGCACCGGCGCCCACGGCACCGGTCGCAGACTGCCCGGCACCGGGAAGCACAGCCGGTCCTCGTCGCCGATGTCGTACCCCAGCCCGGTTTCCTCGACGGTATTGCCGGTGATGTCGGTGGCGATCAGCGACATCGGCAGGCATACCCCGTCGCGGTAGACCTTGTCCAACGCGTCGCGGGCAATGCGCTTGCCGCGCAGCAGGCCGTTGCAGTCCGGCAGCAGCAGGTCGATCTGCTCGCAGCCGGCGATACGCTGCAGGGTCTGGGCATCGTCCGGGGGCAGCAGCGGGGCGTCGTGCATGCGGGTCATCGCGGCGGACGGCGGGAGTGCTTGGAGCTTAGCAGAGCGCCATGGCGTCAAGAATACTCAACAGCGGCAGGGGGCGGCGTGCCGACGCTCGCTCGCGCGGCACGCTGGCCGTGTTGCGCTTTTGCGGCACTGCGGAGGAATTTTTGCGGCATCGTGCAGGCCGGTTAGCGCCTCTGCAAGCGTGTTGTGCGCCGTGTCCCAGTGCGTGTCGTGTTGTAAAAATAAAACGCTCGCGGTAACTTGCGAGGACGCCACACGAGTTCTTCGCATGGCCGTATCGCCCCTGGTCGGCGTGCCGACCGACCGCAAGCTCATCGGCCACCATCCGTTCCTGGCCGCGGGCGAAAAGTATCTGCGTGCCGCCGTCGATGGGGCCGGGGTGACCCCGGTGCTGCTGCCGTCGCTGCAGCCGCCGGTCGACGCCCGCGCCTGGCTGACGCGGCTCGACGGCCTGCTGCTGACCGGCGCGGTCAGCAATATCGAGCCGCACCATTACAGCGACGAGCCGAGCTGGCTCGGCAACCTGCATGACCCGGCGCGCGACGCCAACACGCTCGACCTGATTCCGCAGGCGATCTCGCTGGGCCTGCCGATCCTGGCGATCTGCCGCGGCTTCCAGGAAGTCAACGTCGCCCTCGGCGGCACCCTGCACCAGAAGGTGCACGCGCAGCCGGGGTTGTCCGATCATCGCGAGGATCCGCAGGCGCCGCTGGAAGCGCAGTACGCGCCGGCGCACGAGGTGGCGCTGAGCGAAGGCGGCTGGCTGGAGGAGATCGCCGGCCGCGGGCGGGTGCGGGTCAACTCGCTGCACGGCCAGGGCGTGGCCCGGCTCGGCGGCGACCTGATCGTCGAGGCGCTGGCGCCGGACGGGCTGATCGAGGCCTTCCGCGGCATCGGCCCCGGTTTCCTGCTCGGTGTGCAATGGCATCCGGAGTGGCGGGTCCTCGACGACCCGTTCTATCTCGGCATCTTCCAATCCTTCGGCGACGCCTGTCGCCACTATGCGGCCAGCCGCAGGCGCTGATTCCCATGGCCAGTCGACCCCGATCGCGCAAGCACACCCCGGAACAGCAGGAAAGCTCGCTGCGGCGCTGGCTCAAGGAGCGCCACATCACCGAGGTCGAGTGCCTGGTGCCGGACATCACCGGCAACGCGCGCGGCAAGATCATTCCCGCCGCCAAGTTCTCGCACGACTACGGCACGCGCCTGCCCGAGGGCATCTTCGCCACCACGGTCACCGGCGACTACCCGGACGACTACTACGACCTGACTTCGCCGTCGGATTCGGACATGCAGCTGCGCCCGGACCCGGACACGGTGCGCATGGTGCCGTGGGCCGCCGATCCCACCGCGCAGGTGATTCACGATTGCTATACCAAGGAAGGCCAGCCCCACGAACTGGCGCCGCGCAACGTGCTGCGCGGGGTGCTGGAGGCGTATGCGGCGATCGGCTGCAAGCCGGTGGTGGCGCCGGAACTGGAGTTCTTCCTGGTGCAGAAGAACACCGACCCGGACTTTCCGTTGCTGCCGCCGGCCGGCCGCTCGGGCCGGCCGGAGACGGCACGGCAGTCGTACTCGATCGACGCGGTCAACGAGTTCGATCCGATCCTGGACCTGATGTACGACTACTGCGACGCGATGGAGCTGGACGTGGACACGCTGATCCACGAATCCGGCGCGGCGCAGCTGGAGGTCAACTTCACTCACGACGACGCGCTGTCGCGCGCCGACCAGGTGTTCCTGTTCAAGCGCACCATGCGCGAGGCGGCGCTGCGCCACGGCGTCTACGCCACCTTCCTGGCCAAGCCGATGGAGAACGAGCCGGGCAGTGCGATGCACATCCACCAGAGCCTGGTGGACAAGCACGGCAAGAACGTCTTCAGCGGCCGCCGCGCTGGCGAGTACAGCCGTACCTTCGCCCATTACCTGGCGGGCCTGCAGAAGTACGTGCCGATGGCGATGGCGTTCTTCGCGCCCAACGTCAATTCCTACCGCAGGCTGATGTTCGGCGAGGTGTCGCCGAGCAATGTGCTGTGGGGCTTCGACAACCGCACCTGCGGCCTGCGCGTGCCGATCGACACGATCGAGAACATGCGCGTGGAGAGTCGTTTCGCCGGTTCCGACGCCAACCCGTACCTGGCGATGGCGGCGACGCTGGCCTGCGGCTTGCTCGGAATCCGCGAGAAGCTCGAGCCGACCGAGCCGACCACCGGCAGCGGCAAGGAGATGGGCTATCAGTTGCCGCGCTCGCTGGGCGAGGCGCTGGACGAGCTGGAGCGTTGTGCGCCGTTGCAGGAGTTGCTGGGGCCGCGTTTCGTGCGGGCGTACATTTCGGTCAAGCGCAAGGAGTACGAGACGTTCTTCCGGGTGATCAGTTCGTGGGAGCGGGAGTTCCTGTTGTTGAACGTGTAGGGGGCGGTTCGCGCCAGCCAGCCAGAACATCGCCGTTGCCGTTGCCGTTGCCACTGCTGTTGCTGTTGCTCCTGACGTTGCTCTTGCTCCGGACGTTGATGTTGCTTTTGACTTACCGGGTTCCCTTCCGAAGCGGCGG
>NZ_AQOI01000178.1:0-11998 GCF_000364665.1 Xanthomonas sp. SHU 199 | reverse complement strand
CGCCGCGGCGGCGCCGGGCACCGCCACCTGCACGCCGCCGGCGACCAGCGAGCGCAGCAGGTCGCGGCGGCTCAGTTCGATCATGGCTGCGCGTCCTGCGCCGGCGCGGCACCCTTGCCGGTCGTCGTGGCCGGCGCCGGTCGGTAGGCGTGCTGCATGAAGCCGATGCCGGGCAGCAGTTCGTTGCCGTGGCGGAAATCGAAGAAGCTGGCGTTCTCCCACGAGGAGCCGACGCCCCAGCGGGTCTTGCAGGTGTTGCTGGTCCAGGCCGGTTCCCAGTACACGACGCCGCTGCCACCGTTGTCGACCACCAGTTGGGTGAGGTCGACCAGGTAGTTCAGCTGGCCCTGCGGGGTGGCCGGGTAGCCCTTGATCAGCGAGTCGGCGCCGAGCAGGTTGGGCGAGGGGTCGCCGCTTTCCAGCGTCCACGGATAGGCGGTCTCCACCACCATCACTTCGGCCGGATAGCGCTGGCGCAGGCGCTTGATGGTGGCGCCGAGCTGGTCCATGGTCTCGCGCGACCACTTGCGGTAGTAGCTGATGCCGATGAAGTCGAAGTCGCGCACGCCGGCCTTGGCGGCGTCGGCGAACCACGGCTCCACGTTCTCCGGCTGGGCGATGTGCAGCATCACCTTGGGCTTGATCGACGAGCGCGCGCCGGCGTCGCGCACCGCCTGGATGCCGGCGTTGAACAGCTTGGCGTTGCGGGTCCAGTCGATCGGCCGGCGCTTGTCCCAGGGCTGGCTGTCCATCAGGTCGGAATTGCTCTCGTTGCCCACCTGCACCAGTTCCGGCATCAGCCCGGCGCGGTCCAGCGCGCTGAGCGTGTCGTAGGTGAAGCCGTACAGCGTGCGCGCCAGTTCGTCCTGGTCGGTGATGCTGGCCCAGGCCTTGGGGATCAGTTGCTTCTCGCCGTCGGCCCAGTCGTCGGAGTAGTGGAAGTCCAGCAGCACCTGCATGCCCTTCGCGCGTGCGCGGCGGATGGTCTTCTTGACGTCGCTCAGGTCGCTGTAGCGGGTCCAGCGCGCATCGTTCCACAGGCGCACGCGCACCAGGTTGGCACCGTGCGCATGGAACAGCTCGAACGGGTCGCGCAGCGTGCCGTGGTCGCGGTACTGCACGCCGCAATCCTCCATCTCGTTGACGTAGGACAGGTCGGCGCCGAGGTACAGCGTGCCGGCGCCGGCCATGGGCGCGGCGAGGGCGGTGGCGAGGGCCAGCGCGAGCGCCGGCAGCCAGGTGCGTCTGGATCGCATGCGGGTCTCCACCGGCTCAGAACGTGTAGGTCGCTTCCAGGGCGAAGCGGCGGCCGAACAGCTGGTAGCCGCCATCGTCCTGGTTGGCCAGCCGGTTGCGCTTGTTGTCGCTGTAGGCGCGCAACGGTTCGTTGGTCAGGTTGCCGACCTGGAACTTGAAACCCAGGTGCTCGCTGTAGCGCCACGCCAGACTCAGGTCCACCGTGCCTTCGCTCTCCAGTCGCGCCAGCCGCGCCGCGTTCCAGCCGTACACCACGGTGTAGGGGCTGTGGTACTTGTAGCCGATCCGCGCTTCGAACTTGTTGTTGTTGTACCAGAGGTCCAGCGTGCCGGTGTTGCGCGCCAGGCCGCTGAGCGGCAGCGGATTGTCCGCCGGCGAGAACTCGTGCAGGTTGGATTCCACGTACGAGTAGTTCGAGTAGATGCCGAAGTTCTCCATGTGCGGGATGAAGAAGAACGGGGTCTGGAAGGTCAGCTCGGCACCGTTGATGTAGCCGCCGCCGCCGTTGAACGGGCCGCTGATCAGGTAGTCGCGGCCGTCGATGGTCTCGTGCTGGGTCTTGTAGCCGATGCTGGAATCCACCCACTTGCGGTACAGCGCCAGCGCCGCCAGCGCTTCCTTGTGGAAGTACCACTCGTAGGACAGGTCGAGCTGGGTGGCGCGGAATGGATTGAGCTGCGGGTTGCCGCCGCTGCCGGTGAGCTGGCCGACGGTGGTGTTGGGGTCGTCGAGCGCGCGCCCGGTGCGCAGTTCGTCCAGCGGCGGCCGCGCCATCACCTTGGCCACCGACAGACGCAGGATGCGCTCGGGATCGATCAGGAAGTTGACCGTGGCGCTGGGCAGCACGTCGGTGTAGGTCTTGCCGGCGCTGCTCGGCTGCACCACGCCGCCGACGGTGTCGTAGCCATGGCTGTCGGTGTCGGTGTGGACCACGCGCACGCCGGCGTTGCCGGTGACGTCGACGCCGAACCACTGCGTACTGAACACCGCCTTGGCGAAGGCCTCGCGCACGTTCTCCTCGACGTTCCAGTGGTCCAGGCGCTGCTCGGTGGCCAGGCTCGGATCGAAGCCGCCGAAGCCGAGCTTGGCGATCGCGTCCAGGTCGCCGCCGGTCAGGGTCGGCACGTTCAGGTCCGGCATCGTCACCGGGTAGATCAGGTCCTGGTAGGCCGAGATCGGCTGGCTGTAGCCGGACTGGAAGCTGGTGAAGTGGCGGTTCTGCTTCTCGCGGCGTGAGGCGCGCGCGCCGAACTCCAGTGCGGTGACCGGCGAATCCTCGATCGCGCGGCTGGCGCTCAGCGCCAGCGCAGCGATGCGGTCGCGCAGCGCCTGCGGCTCGGTCTGGCCGCTGATGCCCCATTCCGGCGCGTCGGAACTGGTGCTGATGGTGGGGGTGACGCCATGGCGGAAGTCGAACGACACCGTGTCCGGGTTGCTGCCGAAGCGCACCGCACGCCAGTCGTTGTCGCGCTTGGCCTGCGAGAACGACAGGTCGCTGCCCAGCGTCCACACGTCGCCGCGCCACTTGGCGTTGAGGCCGCCGGCCGCCAGCGTCTTGACCTCGTCGTAGCGGGCCACGACGTGGTCCACCTGCAGCTTGGAATTGGCCAGGGTACCGGCGACCACGTCGCCGTCGACGATGGTGTAGGACGAGCCCGGGGTGGTGTACGGATTGCTGGCCGAGTAGATGCTGTAGCCGAGGTTGTTGAACCAGTTCTGGCGCTGGTCCTCGTCGATGCGGATGCGCGAGTACAGGCCGTCGAGCTTGAGTTCCAGGTTGCCCGAGCGCCACTGCACAGTGCCCATGGCGCCGGTGCGGGTCTGCTCGGTCAGCTTGAGCTGATCGGCTGCGCCCCAGGGCGTGTAGTCGACCTTGCCGTCGCCATCCACGTCGCGCGCGTTGCTGGCGTCGGTGTAGCCCCAGCTGCCGATCGAGACGCCGGCGTTCTTCTGCTTCTGGTAGGTGGCGCCGAGCGCGACCGCCAGGTTGTCGTTGATACGGTGGATCCAGCTCGCGCCCAGGCGCTGGCCCCACGGCGAGTAGTCGCGCGCGTCCTTGGCCTCGTCGTAGTAGACCGGGCCGGCGGTGGCGACGAAGGTCGGGCCGGTATGATCGAGCGGGTTGATCGTGGAGATGTCCACGGTGGCGGCGATGCCGCCAGCGATCAGGTCCGCCGACGGGGTCTTGTAGACCTTGACGGTGGAGACGATCTCGGTGGGGAAGACTTCCCAGCGCACCGCGCGGTTGGGTTCGGAGGAGGCGATCTCGCGGCCGTTGACCGTGCCCATGGTCATGCGCGGGCCGAGGCCGCGCACGGTGGCCAGGCTTTCGTTGCCGCGGTCGCGGGTGCCGTTGACGCCGGGCAGGCGCACCAGCGCCTCGGCCACGGTGACGTTGGGCATCTGCCCCATGTTGTCGGCGGAGATGACTTCCACCACGTGGTCGTCGAGCTGCTTGGCCTGCACGGCCTGTTCCAGACTGGCGCGCTGGCCGACCACCATCACGTTGTCCAGGGTGACCGGTTGCTGGCCGGTCTTGGCGTCGGTCGTGGCGTCGGGCTTGGCGGGTGGCGTGGCTGCCGGATCGGCGCTGGTGCTCTGCGCCTGCGCGGCGAAGTTGCCGGACAGGGCCAGGACGATGGCCGCGCCCAGCAGGGTGCGGGCGGCAGGGCGGTGCGCGCGCCGGCCGACCGGGCGACGGGACTGTTCCAAAGGCATTTTTGTTCCCTCCCAGGACAAAAAGTGACCGATCAAATTGGCGTGGACCGGAAAACCCGGTCCTGGAGGCATCGGCAGGGCGTCATGCAGGGCTGCAGGCTGTCCCGATCGCTGTCCTCGATGGCGTGTCTGTCGACGTGGCGGGGCGTGCGTGGCATGTCTGCTGGCGGCGCCGCGGACATTCCCCTTCCGCTGCCTTGGCGCGCGAGAGACCGGAAACGAGGATAGAAGCGACAGGCATTCCATTCCAATGAAGCATTTGCCGAGGGCTATCTCGTTTTGGAATGGATATCGCGCGCCGCGTCTACCGTCGCCCACGCGAGGCTCAGGCCGCGGTGGATGGGGCCTGCAAGTCGAGCAGGGCGGCGGCCGCCGCACCCAGCCCGCGTTCGCGGTGGCGCAGGGCATGGAAGGTGCGTTCGCCCAGGGCCACGGCGAGGGGCTGCAGGCGGCCGCTCTCCAGCCACGGCGCCGCGGCCAGCTGCGAGATCGCCGCCAGGCTGGGTCCGGCCTGCACTGCCGACAGCACCGCTTCGTTGGAGGGCAGGGACAGGGCCACGCGCAGGCGTTCCGGGGCGATGCCTGCATCGCGCAGCGCCGCCTCGAACGCCGAGCGCGTGCCCGAGCCGGGTTCGCGCATGATCCAGGTGCTGTCGGCGACCAGTCGTGCCAGCCCGGGGCGGCGGCGCCCGGCCAGCGGGTGATCCGGTGCGGCCACCACGCGCAGCCGGTCGTGGCCCAGCGGCGAACTCAGCAGTTCGGGGGCCTGCACGCGGCCCTCGACGAAGCCCAGTTCGGCGCGGCCCTCGCGCACCGCGCGCGCCACGCTGTCGGTGTTGCCCACGCTCAGGCGGATCTCGATCTGCGGATAGCGCGCATGGAAGGCCATCAGCCGGGTTGGCAGCCAATAGCTGGCCACGGTCTGGCTGGCGTGCAGGTCGAGGGTGCCGCGCAGCACGCCGCGCCACTCGCTCAGCGCCAGTTCGGCCGCACGGCTGCGCGCCAGGATCGCCTTGGCGTCGGCGCAGAACGCCGCACCGGCCGCGGTCAACGCCAGGCCGCGACCGACCCGGTCGAACAGGGCCACACCGTACTGCTGCTCCAACGCCTTGATCGCGGCGCTGGCGGCCGAGGGCGTGCGATGCGCGGCCTGCGCGCCCAGGGTCAGGTGCTGGCGCTCGGCCACCGCCACGAACAGGGCGAGTTGTTCCAGGGTCATGCGAAGACTGTTTGGACAGATCGAATGAAATGTGCGTCATTATGCGATGGATCGAAACGGTCTGCGGGCGCAACCTGCGGCCACTCGATCCGGATCGCTGCCATGCGCACCCAACTGCACAGACCTTCCACCTTGCCGCCCGGCCTGGCCCTGGCCATCGCGGTGGCGGCGCTGGCCTGGCTGGCCGAGCGCGCGCAACTGCAGTGGCTGGGCCGGCGCTGGATCGACGCGCTGGTGTTCGCGATCGTGCTCGGCACGCTGCTGCGCACAGCGTGGCGCCTGCCGCCGTCCGCGCACGCCGGCATCGCCTTCGCCGCCAAGCTGCCGCTGGAACTGGCCATCGTGCTGCTTGGGGCCTCGGTCGGGATCGGCGCCATCGGCGCGGCCGGCGGTCTGCTGCTGGGCGCCATCGCCGCGGTGGTGCTGCTGGCGATCGCCATCGGCTACGGCATCGGTCGCGCGCTGGGCCTGCCGTCGCGACTGGCCACGCTGGTCGCGTGCGGCAATGCGATCTGCGGCAATTCAGCGATCGTGGCGGCGGCGCCGGTGATCGACGCCGACTCCGAGGATGTCGCTGCAGCGATCGCCTTCACCGCGGCGCTGGGCGTGCTGGTGGTGTTGCTGTTGCCGCTGGCGGTGCCCGTGCTGGGCCTGGACCAGCGCCACTACGGCATCCTCGCCGGCCTGACCGTGTACGCGGTGCCGCAGGTGCTGGCGGCGACCGTGCCGGTGGGCGCGCTGAGCGCGCAGGTGGGGGCGCTGGTCAAGCTGATGCGGGTGCTGATGCTCGGGCCGGTGATGCTGCTGCTGGGGCTGGTGCGTGGTGGATCGCCGACGCAGCGGCGCCCGGCGCACGCGCTGGTGCCGTGGTTCGTGTTCGGCTTCGTCGGCATGATGGGCCTGCGCGCGCTGGGCGTGCTGCCTGCGTTGCTCATCGAAGCGGCGCAGTCGCTGTCGCTGCTGTTCACCCTGGTGGCGATGGCCGCGTTGGGCCTGTCGGTGAATCTGCGCACGGTGCTTGCGTCCGGCGGCCGCGTCTTGGCGGCCGGCACGCTCTCGCTGCTGGCGCTGGCCAGCCTCAGCGTATTGCTGCTGCGCTGGTTGCCGTAGGCGCGGGCGCCGCAGTCCACGTGCATCTGCAGCATTTCGCATCGCCTGCACCCACGTTCAACCAAGCGCTCACGAAAGGCCGCGGAGCATGGTGATACCTGCCATGCAAAGGAGATTGTCATGCGTCATTCCCGTTCCGCGTTCTCTCTGGCGCTGATGTCGGTTCTCGGCGTCGGCCTTGCGCATGCGCAGACCGATACGTCCGGCCAGGCCGGCAGTACCGATCCCGGCGCGATGCAGCAGCAAACGCCGTCGACCTCTGCCGCGCAGACGTCGACCGGCATGCAGGGCGCGCAAGGCGCGCGCGCGTCCGCGCTCAACGAAAAGCAGGCGCTCGGCGTGCTGTCGGCGATCAACACCAGCGAGATCAACGCCGGCAACCTGGCCTTGCAGAAGCAGGTCAAGGGCCCGGTGCGCGACTACGCCATGCAGATGGTCAAGGAGCACGCCGACAACAATGCCAAGATCGCGCCGTGGGGTCCTGATGCGAAGGCGGCACCGGCGCAGCAGCAGATGCAGCAGGCCAAGGCGGAGGCCGGCAAGCTGCAGGCCCTGGACGGCGATCGCTTCGAGCAGGCCTATGTCATGGCGATGGTCAAGGATCATCAGGCCGCCCTGCAGATGCTCGACAGCACCCTGATCCCGGCCGCGAAGACCCCGGACGTGGTCGCGCATCTGCGCACCACGCGTACCCATGTGGCCGAGCACCTGGCCAAGGCGCAGCAGTTGCAGAGCGCTGGCGCGCCATCGGCGGCGCCGGCCCGTTGATCGTTGTGCGGGTCTCGGCCGCCATGCCGAGATCCGCGCTTTCATGAGTCGCGTGCGAGGGAGCTTCTCAAGCCTTTTCCTTGGCCAGCGTGTGGCAGGGCAGACAGCGACCAGACTTCATGTCCTCGGCGTCCGGTGTGCCTGGTTGCCGTATCCCCTTGCGGTCAATCGGCTGCGCGAGTGCACGAGAGCATGTGCCGCTGTCGAACGGTGTAATAGTCTCCGCGCAGACGGCGGTCTAAGGTAGCGGCCATCATCCTCTGCATCGCCGCCCGGTCGCCCCATGGGACACGATCACAGCCACGCCCCCACCGAAATCCGCCACGAGCAGCCCCTGTGGTGGGCGCTCGGCCTCACCGCATTGTTCCTGGTGGTGGAAGTGGCCGGTGCCTTCCTCACCAACAGCCTGGCGCTGCTGTCCGACGCTGCGCACATGGCCACCGACACGCTGGCGCTGATGATCGCGCTGATCGCGGTGCGGCTGAGCCGGCGCCCGCCCGATGCCAAGCGCAGCTATGGCTACGCACGGCTGGAGGCGCTGGGCGCGCTGGTCAATGGCGTGCTGCTGTTCGTGGTGGCCGGCTACATCCTGTGGGAGGCGGTGCAGCGCTTCCGCCAACCGCAGGAGATCGCCACCGTCGGCATGCTCGGCATCGCCGCATTCGGCCTGCTGATCAACCTGATCTCGATGCGCCTGCTCAAGGCCGGCAGCGGCGAGAGCCTCAACATGAAGGGCGCCTACCTGGAAGTGTGGAGCGACATGCTCGGCTCGGTCGCGGTGATCGTCGGCGCGCTGGCGATCCGCGTCACCGGGTGGAAACTGATCGATCCGATCCTGGCGGTGCTGATCGGTCTGTGGGTGTTGCCGCGGACCTGGGTGCTGCTGCGCGAGGCGATCAACGTGCTGCTGGAAGGCGTGCCCAAGGGCGTGGATCTGGGCGCGGTGCGCGGCTATCTGCAGGCCGCGCCCGGCGTGGCCAGCGTGCACGACCTGCACGTGTGGGCGCTGGCCTCCAGCACGCCGGCGCTGACCGCGCATGTGGTGGTCGCCGACGGCGGTGACGCCGATGCCGTGCGCGCCGCGCTGTGCGATGGCCTGCATGCGCAGTTCGGCATCGATCACATCACCCTGCAGATGGAAGCCGGCCATTGCGGCGCCACCCCGTGCGGCACGCCGGCGGCGGGCGAGGGTGGTGGTCACGATCATCACGCGCATGGTCAGGAGGACCACGATCACGATCATGCCCACCCCGCACATGGGCACGGCCACATGCAGGGGCATTCGCATTAGCAGCACGGCTGCGTAACGGCGTTCGTGCAGGTGCGGCGTTGTTCTGGTTTGGGATTTGTCGTCCGCGCGCACCTGGAATGCCGAGTGCGACTGAAGGGCGCCTGCAGCGACCTGCTTTCCCCACAATCAAGCTACGGGCAGCTTGCTTTGTGGGAATCACCTGTCATGCAGCAGCGCCTGGCGAAGCGGCCACGCTTTCCGATGGCGTAATGCGTCGGGACTGAAGTCCCTCCCACAGTACGCCCGGCGAATTCGCCGCAAGATCGCGTGGGAGCGGCTTCAGCCGCGACGGGTCTTGCCGGGAAACGCCCGCCGCGGCTGAAGCCGCTACCAAGGGGCGCGACCCGTCGTTCTGGGAGGTGCCCTGACGCACGCTTACAGAAGGCGTGCGCGCGCCTCACACCACCGGTTCGCGCAACGCCGGCGACTCCCAACCCGGTCGCGGGGCGAAACGCTCGCCGTAGCGCGTGTGCAGGGCGCGCAGGCGCGCCAGCAGCACGTCGGCGCCGGCGGCGCGGATGTGCTGGATCGGGCCGCCGCGGAACGGGGCGAAGCCGGTACCGAAGATCACGCCGGCATCGAGCAGGTCGGCGTCGGCGACCACGCCCTCGTGCAGGCAGGCCACCGCTTCGTTGAGCAGCGGCAGGATCAGGCGGTCTTCCAGATCGTCCGGTGCACGGTAGTCCTTGGGCAGTTCCGGCTTCTTGGCGCGGCCGTTCTCCCAGGCGTACAGGCCCTGGCCGTCCTTCTTGCCGCGCTTGCCCGGCTCCACCGTCTGCAGCGCCGCCGGGATCGGCAGGCCCAGGAACGGTGCCAGTTCGGCGCCCACGCCCGCGGCCACGTCCAGGCCCACGGTGTCGATCAGTTCGATCGGGCCCATCGGCATGCCGAACTTGACCGCGGCCTTGTCGATCGCCGGGCCGGGAATGCCTTCGGCATAGGCGGTGGCCGCTTCCAGCATGTACGGGAACAGCACGCGGTTGACCAGGAAGCCCGGGGTGCCGGCGACCGGCACCGGCAGCTTGTCGATGGCCTTGCAGAAGGCGGCCAGCCGCTTCTGGTTCTCCGGCGCCAGGCCGTCGTGGCAGACGATCTCCACCAGCGGCATCTGCGCCACCGGATTGAAGTAGTGCAGGCCGCCGAACTGCGCCGGGCGCTGGATGTGCTCGCGCAGTTCGGTCAGCGGGATCGAGGAGGTGTTGGTGCTGAGCAGCGCGGTCGGCTGCATGCGCGGTTCCAGCGCCTGGTACAGCTCGCGCTTGGCCTGCGGGTTCTCGATGATCGCCTCGATCACCAGGTCGGCGCTCGGCACGCCGTCGCCGGCCAAATCGCCCTTCAGGCGCGCCGCCACCGCCGGGCGCTTGCTGTCGTCCTTGACCCGCTTGGCGAACAGCTCGCCGGCGCGGCTCAGCGCGCCGTCGATGAAGCGCTGCTCGCGGTCCTGCAGGGTCACCTCGAAGCCCTTGTAGGCCGACCAGGCGGCGATGTCGCCGCCCATCACCCCGGCGCCGACCACGTGCACGTGGCGGATGCCGTGGTCCTTGCCGCCCAGCGCCTTGAGCCGCTCGGTGAGGAAGAAGATGCGGATCAGGTTGCGCGCGGTCGGGGTGCTGGCCAGCTTGACCACCGCCTTGCGCTCGGCGTCCAGGCGCGCCTGGATGCCGCTGCCGCCGCTGCGTTCCCACACCCCGATCAGCGCATACGGTGCCGGGTAGTGTTCCTTGCGTGCCTTGCGCGCCACCTGCTTGCGCATCTGCGGCGCCAGCAGCTTGCGCGCCGGCCAGGTATTGGTGGCCCAGGCGGTGGCGCGCTGCTTGAAGGGACGGGGGCTGCCGGACAGTGCCAGCGCCACGGCGGTATCGGTGAGTACGGCCGGCGCGGCGACCTTGTCGACCAGGCCCATCGCCCGCGCCGCCGAGGCCGACACGGTGCGCCCGGTGAGCATGAGGTCCATTGCCGCCGGCGCGCCGATCAGCCGTGGCAGGCGCGCGCTGCCGCCCCAGCCGGGGAAGATGCCGAGCTTGGTTTCGGGCAGGCCGATGCGGGTGGAGGCGTCGCTGGAAGCCACCCGGTAGCGGCAGGCCAGGGCGATCTCGGTGCCGCCGCCCATGCAGAAGCCGTGGATCGCCGCGACCGTGGGGCAGGGCAGTTCGGCCAGTTTCTGGAAGGTGGCCTGGCCGCGGCGGATGGCGTCGTTGACGGTGCCGCGGCGGTCGAATTCCTGGAATTCCTTGAGGTCGGCGCCGGCGATGAAGCCGTTGTCCTTGGCCGAGCGGATCACCACGCCCTTGGGCGGATCGATGGCGATGCGCTCGAGCAGATTGCCCAGCTCCAGCAACACGTCCTGCGACAGCGCATTGACGGGCGCGTCCTGGCGGTCGAGGCTGAGCACGACGATGCCGTCGCCGCGGATGTCCGCTTGCCAGTGACTGAATCGGAGCCCGTCGAAGCCTGAAAGCATGGGGAGGACCATCCGCTTGTGTATGGAGAAGATCGTTATCATCCAGAGGTTGTTTCCGTCGCGTCAAATCCCAATCCAGGGGAATTGAGGCGCGTCCCGCGACCGCTGGCCTTGCGCCAGCCTAACGGAACGCCGGTTAACGTCGTGGGGCGGCGATCCGCTGAGGGGCGCTGAACTTTTTTCCGAATTGGCGGTCAGAGGGTCCGACGTAGGTTGGGCTGACAGGAGTGCGGCCCGCTATGGCCGATGTCGAAACACCCCAGGAGCTGGACCTTGAACTGGTCCGGCGTGTGCAGCGCGGCGAAAGCGCGGCGTTCGATGTGCTGGTGCGCAAGTACCAGCATCGGATCGTCGGCCTGATCGGGCGCTACATCGCCGACTGGAGCGAATGTCAGGACGTGGCCCAGGACACTTTCATCCGCGCCTACCGCGCGATCGGGAGTTTCCGCGGCGACGCCCAGTTCTCCACATGGTTGCACCGGATCGCCGTGAACACCGCCAAGAACTACCTGGTCGCGCACAACCGCAGGCCGCCCACCGACGACGTCGATGTGCTCGATGCCGAGCAGTTCGACAGCGGCACTCGCCTGCGCGACACCGACACGCCCGAACGCGAGTTGATGCGCCAGGAGCTGGAACGCACGGTGATGAAGGCGGTCGACGCCTTGCCGGAAGAGTTGCGTACCGCCATCACCCTGCGCGAGGTGGAGGGCATGAGCTACGAGGACATCGCGCAGAAGATGGGCTGCCCGATCGGCACCGTGCGTTCACGGATCTTCCGCGCCCGCGAGGCCATCGACGCCGAACTCCGTCCCCTGCTGGATACCGACAGCGCCACCCGTGAGCGACACCGCGTATGACCGATAGCACGCCCTTTCCCAAGCCAGTGCCGGCGCCCGACAGCACAGCGCCGGACAAGTTCGAGCTGCACTACCGGCAGCAACTGTCCGCGCTGATCGACGGCGAACTGCCGGCCGACGAAGCGCGCTTCGTGCTGCGCCGGCTGCAGCACGACGAGGAATTGTCCGGTTGCCACGAGCGCTGGCAGCTGTGCGGCGACATCCTGCGCGGCCGCGTCAGCGTGCCGGCGCCCAGCGATTTCAGCGCCCGCGTGCGCCAGGCGGTGGCCGCCGAAGCGCAGCAGGCCGCGCGTGCCGATGCGGCCAGCGCCGCC
>NZ_AQOI01000177.1:0-2586 GCF_000364665.1 Xanthomonas sp. SHU 199 | reverse complement strand
CTCAGCGCCGGCGGCTTCGCCACCGCCACGGCCTGCCTGCTGGCGCTGCTGCTGGCGCGTGCGCCGGTGCCGCCGCCGGCCGCGCAGCCCCCGCCGGTCGCCACTACCACCACGCCCAAGCCCAGCGGCATCGCGATGACCTCCACGCTGATGCAGGACGACGGCAAGCCCGGCTACGTGGCGCTGATGGACGCCGACAAGCGCAGCATCACCCTCACCCCGCTGGCCGGCGCCCGCGACACCGGCCGCGTGCCGGAACTGTGGCTGATCCCGGCCGACGGCAAGGCGCGCTCGATGGGTGTGTTCGACGAGGCCAAGGCGCGCGTGGCGCGCATCCCCGATGCGCTGATGCCCATGCTCAGCGACGGCGCGGTGCTGGCGGTCACCATGGAACCGCCCGGCGGCGCGCCCGGCGGCGTCGCCACCGGTCCGGTCGTGGCCAAGGGCGGCATCAGCACGCTGCAGCTGGCGCCGTAGACAACCCTTCTCCCATCGGGACCATGGATCCCCCTCTCCCATCGGGAGAAGGTGCCCCGAAGGGGCGGATGAGGGTCCGGGCGAAGCCTCGTACAGCGTCCGCTAGCGCAGTTGGATGCGCGAGGGCTTCGCTCCGTACCCTCACCCCAACCCCTCTCCCGATGGGAGAGGGGCAGTGCACCACGTACCTTGCACGCGCCGTGGAGAGATCGGGCCGCGGTCAGGCTATGCCGCGCTCGTCTACAAGAACCGGGCGCGCATTCACCCGCCCACCACTCGTGCGCAGGCAACATCCCCGCCGCCATCGCGCATCCGCACGACAGCCAGATCTTCCGATTCGTGCGACGCCTGCGCTGCGCCGTCGTGGCCGCCATGCCGCGCCCGCAGCCGTGCAGGGGAAATGCGACGCGGTGCATCCGTCTTCCGGTTTCGCCCGTATCGCTCCCAAGTCCCCCAATGAGACGCGCTTGTGCCGAGTCCCGTTCCGGAACCCAGCCCTTCCACAACGCCACGTGCACCGCGTGGCCGCATCCTGCGCACCTTGCGGCGCTGGTTCGACACCAGTGCCGAGATCGAGCTGGATCCGGCGCGGGCAGACCGCATCGACTGGCTGCGTGCCGCGCCCTACATCGGCCTGCACCTGGCGTGCC
The DNA here is from genome assembly GCF_000364665.1 of Xanthomonas sp. SHU 199. Taxonomy (NCBI): domain Bacteria; kingdom Pseudomonadati; phylum Pseudomonadota; class Gammaproteobacteria; order Lysobacterales; family Lysobacteraceae; genus Xanthomonas; species Xanthomonas sp. SHU 199. The sequence continues at coordinate 1,459 of NZ_AQOI01000177.1, read as the reverse complement.
TGGGCGTGTTCTGGGTCGGTGTGTCCTGGTTCGCCGTCGGCATGGCCGTGGCGATGTACGCGGTGCGCATGTTCGCGCTCACCGGCTTCTACCACCGCTACTTCGCGCACCGCGCGTTCAAGACCTCGCGTCCGGTGCAGTTCCTGTTCGCCGCGATCGGCGCCACCTGCGTGCAGCGCGGACCGCTGTGGTGGGCCGCCCACCACCGCAACCATCATCGCCATACAGATACCCCGGCCGATCCGCATTCGCCGCGCCAGCACGGCTTCTGGTGGAGCCATAGCGGCTGGTTCCTGACCCCGCGCGGCTTCCGCACCGACTGGGAGGCGATCCCGGACCTGCGCCGCTTCCCCGAACTGCGCTTCCTCGACCGCTTCGACCTGCTGCTGCCAGTGCTGCTGGCGCTGGCGCTGTTCCTGCTCGGCGGGTGGCTGCAGCGGCACGTGCCGCAGCTCGGCACCGATGGCCCGCAGTTGCTGGTGTGGGGTTTCTTCGTCTCCACCGTGGCGCTGTTCCATGCCACCTTCACCATCAACTCGCTGGCGCACCGCTTCGGCAGCCGCCGCTTCGACACCCGCGACGACAGCCGCAACAACCTGTGGCTGGCGCTGCTGACCTTCGGCGAAGGCTGGCACAACAACCACCATTTCTTCCCCGGCGCCGCGCGCCAGGGTTTCCGTTGGTGGGAGCTGGACCTGACCTGGTACGGACTGAAGGCGCTGTCGTGGACGCGCGTGATCCGCGAGCTCAAGCCGGTGCCGGCCGGGCTGGTGCGCGCACAGGCGCGTGCCCGATGAGCCGGATCGCGGTGGTGGGCTCGGGGATCGCCGGCCTCGGCGCGGCGTGGTTGCTGTCGCAGCGCCACGAGGTGACGCTGTACGAGGCGGCCGACTATCTCGGCGGCCATACCCATACCCATGCGATCGAACTGGACGGTGCGGAATACGCGGTGGACAGCGGCTTCATCGTGTTCAATCCGGAGCACTACCCGCTGCTGAGCGCGCTGTTCGCGCGGCTCGGGGTCGAGTCGCAGCCGACCACGATGAGTTTCTCGGTACACGAGGAGCGCACCGGGCTGGAGTACAACGCCGGCACGCTCGGCGGGCTGTTCTGCCAGCGCCGCAATCTGCTGTCGCCGCGCTTCTGGCGCATGCTGCGCGATCTGCGGCGGTTCTACCGTGAGGCGCCGCAGGTGCTGCACGACGCCACGCTGGCGCAGCTCACCCTCGGCGACTTCCTGCAGCGCCACCGCTACTCCGAGGTATTCCGCGACGCGCACCTGGTGCCGATGGCCTCGGCGCTGTGGTCCTCGCCGTCGCGGCAGATCCTCGATTTCCCGATGCGCCAGCTGATCGGCTTCATGGCCAATCACCACATGCTGCAGGTCAGCGGCCGCCCGCAGTGGCGGGTGGTGCGCGGCGGCTCCAACAGCTACGTGCGCGCGCTGCGCAGCCGCTGG
>NZ_AQOI01000176.1:0-11506 GCF_000364665.1 Xanthomonas sp. SHU 199 | reverse complement strand
CGCCGCGCCGGTCGCCGCCCCACGGGCGCCGCGCAGCGCCGCTCCGGCGCATGTCGAGGCCGACGGCGAACACGACGGCCCGCGCGAACTGGCGCCGATCAACGTCACCGCCAACAGCGTCGACACGCTGGCGCCCAGCGCCGCGCCGCTGGAGGCGAGCCAGCCGACCTCGGTGATCGACGAGCGCTTCATCCGCGACGGCCTGCGCCTGAACTCGAACTACGACGACATCATCAAGTACGCGCCCAGCGTGGTCACTACTTCGCCGGAAGGTCCGGGCCTGGGCAAGAACGAAGGCGTCAGCATCCGCGGCTTCCAGGACGGCCAGTTCAACATCACCTTCGACGGCATTCCCTTCGGCGATGCCAGCGACCTGCATCACACCACCTCGGCCTACTTCAACAACCACGTGCTCGGCCAGGCCGAGATCGACCGCGGCCCCGGCGGTGGCGCCACCATCGGCAACGCCACCTTCGGCGGCACCCTGGCGCTGCGTACGCGCAATCCCAGCGAGGTCGACGGGGTCACCGTCTACGGCACCGGCGGCAGCTGGAACACCTGGGCCGGCGGGGTCAGCGCCGACGAGCACATCGGCAACACGCGCCTGTTCGCGGATCTGTCCAAGGAAGCCAGCGACACGTACCTCAAGGGCACCGATGACCGCCGCGAGCACGCCTTCCTCAAGACCGTCACCGATCTGGGCGAGGCGACCACGCTGACCTTCGTCAGCAGCTACAACCAGGAGCACCAGAACACCGTGCAGGGCGCCACCCGCGCGCAGATCGCGCAGCATGGCTGGCGCTACGGCCTGGGCAACGATCCGACCCTGCAGAACTACACCGGCTACAACGCCGCCGCCTACTACTCCAGTTTCACCTACCTGGGCCTGAGCACGCGCCTGGGCGAGTGGGACCTGGACAACAAGGTCTACTACAACAGCTTCGACCACACCGCTTCCAAGACCAGCATCCCCACCAGCGAGAGCGCTGCCGACAACGGCGTGACCTTCTACAGCGCGACTGGCAAGAAGCTGTCCAAGGCCGCCAAGGACGTGCCGGGCAAGCTCTCGGACAACGACTTCCGCGCCTTCGGCGACGTGCTGCGTCTGGCGCGGGACCTGGGACCGGGACAGTTGCAGACCGGCGTGTGGGTGGAACGCAACCTCGACGAGCGCCAGCAGTTGCCGGTGGACATGACCACCGGCGCGGCCAGCGGCACCAAGTACGGCCCGCTGTACAACTACAACCTGCACGACCGCACCGACACCTTGCAGCCGTACCTGCAGTACGACTGGAAGCTCAGCGACAGCCTGACCCTCAGTCCGGGCCTGCGCTACGCGCGGGTGCGGCGCCAGCTCGATGCCGAACTCAACAAGAGCACGCCGCCGGCGCCGGCGCACAGCGAGGCCAGCTACGATGCCACGCTGCCGTCGCTGAGCCTGCACCAGAGCTTCAACGAGCACTGGAGCGGCTACGTGCAGGCCGCGCGCGGCTTCCTGGCACCGCCGATCGACGTGATCGAACTCAACGGCGCCCGTGGCCTGCGCCCGGAGCTGACCAGCAACTACCAACTCGGCACCAGCTATGCCGCGCGCGGCCTGACCTTCGGCGCCGACGTCTACTACATCGACTTCAGCAACTACATCAGCCAGACCCTGATCAATACCGACAGCGGCACCGAGAGCGCCTTCGTCAACGGCGGCGGTGCGGTGTACAGGGGCGCCGAGGCCGAGGCCACCTACGCGCTGACGCCGATCCTGAGCCTGTACGCCAACGCCAGCTACAACGACGCCACCTACAAGCACAGCAGCACCCAGGTCGCCGGCACGCCGCGGGTGACCGCCGCCCTGGGCCTGCTGTACAACAGCGGCACCGGCTACTTCGGTTCGCTGATGGAGAAGGTGGTGGGCGCGCAGTACGGCGTGGACAACAGCACCGCGGCCAATGGCACCACCGTGTTCGGCAACGACCAGCGCCTGGGCGGCTACGCCAGCCTGGATGCGGCGCTGGGTTACCGCAGCACGCACGGGCCGTACGGCATGAAGGGCTACTCGATCAGCATGGACGTCAACAACCTGCTGAACCGGCATGCGCTGATCGGCTACGCCGGCACCCGCTCTTCCGACAACCAGCCGCTGTACTTCGGCCTGGCCGGGCGCGGCGTGTTCCTCGACCTGTCGCTGAAGTTCTGAGGCCGGCCATGTTCGCTTTCCGATTCGCACGCGTGCGCAGCGCATGGCGCGTGGCTGCGTTGCTGTGCGTCGCCAGCGCCGCCTGTCCGGCGGCGGCATCGCCCAAGCCTGCCGCGGCATCGAACGCGGCGGAGGTACGCCTGACGATCGTGGTGATGCGCCACGGCGTGCGCGCACCGACGCAATCGCCAGAAGACCTGGCCAAGTACGCCACGCAACCCTGGCCGCAATGGCCGGTGGCGCCCGGCCAGCTCACCGCGCACGGTGCCGCCGGCATGCAGGCGCTGGGCGCGCGCTACCGGCAGCGCTGGCTGTCCACGGCGGCGCTGGCGCCGGACTGCGCCGGGTCCGGCGCGGTGGTGATCGCCGACAGCACGCCGCGCAACCACGACAGCGCGGCGGCCTTCACCGAGGGGCTGCTGCCGGGATGCCAGGCGCACTACCTGGCGTTGCCGACGACGCAGAACAATCCGCTATTCCATTTCGGCAAGGACGAGGACAAGGACGACGATGCGCCCGCGCCGCCGTTGCACCTGGACGCGGCCACGCGCAGCCGGCTGCGGGCGCTGCAGCGGGTGCTGTCCGGCTGCGCGGGGTCGGCCTGCGCTGCGCAGGAGTCGCCGCGCCTGGACGATCCGCAGCGGCTGCAGGATCCGGTGCAGGCGGCCAAGGTCTTGAAGACCGCCGGCAGCCTGGCCGAGAACCTGATGCTGGAGTACGCGCAGGACCTGCCGTTGCCGCAGGTGGCCTGGGGGCGCGCCGATGCCGCGGCGCTGCAGCGGCTGATCGGCCTGCACAACGCCTCCTTCGCCTACAGCAAGCGTGCGCTGCCGGCGGCGCGTGCCGGCGGCTCCAACCTGCTCGCGCATCTGCTGGCGACGCTGCAGGCCGCGGCCGCGCAGACCCCGGCGGTGGCGCCGCTGGCGCCGGCGGACACGCGCGCGCTGGTGCTGCTCGGCCACGACACCAACCTGGCGCATCTGGCCGGCCTGTTCGGCATCGATCCCATCGTGCGCGGCCAGCCGGACGCGTATCCGCCCGGCGGTGCGCTGCTGCTGGACCTGGTGCGGCAGGACGGCCAGGACTTCCTGCAACTGCGCAGCGTGGTGCCGACCTTGCCGGCGCTACGGGCCAATCGCTTCGACGGCCGCAGCCTGCGCGAGCGGCGCTGGCCGTTGCCCGGCTGCGGCGGCCGCCTGCGCTGCCCGCTGGCGATCGCGCTGCCTGCGCTGCAGGCGCGGCTGGATCCGCAGCGGGTCGAGGCTGCCGTGCCGGCGATGACCGAGTGGCCGGCGCAGGCGGCGTCAGTGGGCGAGTAGGCGCCGCCTACCTTGAGCGCTTGCGTGAGCGGAGCGTTACGCCTCGACACCTTTGGCGTTGGAAGTGACTGGCGGTCATCGTCACGCGCGTCGCGACTGAAGTCGCTCCCACAGGGGCCTACGGCGAGCCTGCCCGGTGCACTGTGGGAGGGACTTCAGTCCCGACGCATTGCGCCATCGGAAAGCACACCACTTCGCGCGTCATGGCTGCATGACAGTTGATGCTTCGTTCTGCGCCTGCCTCGGGCAGGCTGTGTCGGAAGATGCGAGTGCGCGCAGGTGTGGGAGGGACTTCAGTCCCGACTGCAGACGGCCTGAGAGGACCAGGCAGGTCTTTCGTGCACTTCATCGCGAACATCGCCCGCCGTCACGGACCCCTCAGCGCGGAAGGTCGATCATCGCGGTTCCCCCACGCGCCTGCGCCTGCGTGCGCCGCGCTCCTTGCCAGGACCCCGCCATGTCCCCGACCCACGCCGCTGCGCTGCCCGACACCATGACCGCGATCGAAATCCGCCAGCCCGGCGCGCCCGAGGTGCTGGTGCCGGTGCGCGTGCCGCTGCCGCACCCCGGGCGCGGCGAACTGCTGGTGCGGGTGGCCGCGGCCGGCGTCAACCGGCCCGACGTGATGCAGCGCCAGGGCAGCTATCCGCCGCCGCCGGGCGCCTCGCCGCTGCCGGGGCTGGAGTTCGCCGGCGAGGTGGTCGGCCTGGGCGAGGGCGTGGAGCGTTACCGGTTGGGCGATCAGGTCTGCGCGCTGGTCGCCGGCGGCGGCTATGCCGAATACGCGGTGGTGCACGAGCGCAACGCCCTGCCGGTGCCGGCGGCGCTGAGCCTGACCGAGGCCGCGGCGGTGCCGGAAACCTTCTTCACCGTGTGGACCAACGTGTTCCAGCGCGGCCGCCTGCAGTCCGGCGAGACCCTGCTGGTGCACGGCGGGACCTCCGGCATCGGCAGCGTCGCCACGCTGCTCGGGCGCGCCTTCGGTGCGCGGGTGATCAGCACCGTGGGCTCGGCCGACAAGCGCGCGGCCAGCCTGGCGCTGGGCGCGGAGGCGGCCATCCTGTATCGCGAGGAGGACTTCGTCGCCGAGACCAAGCGCCTCACCGAGGGCCGCGGCGCCGACGTGATCGTGGACCTGATCGGCGGCGACTACCTGGCGCGCAACTACCAGGCCGCGGCGCTGGACGGACGCATCGTGCAGATCGGCATCCAGCAGGGCAAGGTGCGCGAACTGGACCTGATGCCGCTGCTGGCCAAGCGGCTGACCCACACCGGCTCGACCCTGCGTCCGCGCTCGGTGATGGAAAAGGCGGCGATCGCGCGGGAACTGGAGCAGCAGGTGTGGCCGTTGCTGACAGAGGGTCGCATCAAGCCGCAGGTGGACCGCTGCTTCCCGCTGCAGGAGGCGGCGCAGGCGCATGCGCTGATGGAATCCAGCGCGCATATCGGCAAGATCGTGCTGGTGACGGACGCGCGGTGAACCGGGTATCGGTCGTGGCGACCCGCCTGCCGTCGTAGGAGTGGCGCGCTTCGGTCGCGACAGGCAGCCGGCGCAGGCACCGGCGCGGCCACACGGCACGCGCGCCCGCGCCCGCCGCTGGCCTGGTTCAAGCGCCGCGCCGTATAGTGCGCCGCACGCGCGGTGGTCCGCGCTTGCCCGTGCCGGTCCCTGCGTGCGCCTGCTGCCCCGTTCCGCGTCGTCCTCTTTCCTGTTGCGTTACGCCCTGCTGCTGTTGTGGCTGTGCGCGGCGGTGGCGTCGGCGCAGCCGCAGGACGCCGCCGACGCGCCGCCGGACCCGCAGACCCTGCTGGACAACGCCGCAAAGTCGCTGAAGGACGCGCGCGGCAAGGAAGTGGATGCCGGCAACCAGGCCGCCTTCCAGAACCTGGTCACGCAGGTCTCCGACGCCTCCAACGATGCGCAGACCGCGGTCGACGCCCTGGCGCCGCAGCTGGCCCAGGTGGAGGCACGCCTGCAGCAGCTCGGTCCCGCCGCCACCGGCGACTCCCCCGACATCGCCGCGCAGCGCAAGGCGCTGACCAAGCAACGCGACAGCCTGGACTCGGGGGTCAAGCGCGGCAAGCTGATGGTGGTGGAGGCGCGGCAGCTGGCCGACGAGATCGAACGCGCGCGCGCCGAGCATTTCAGCCAGGAGCTGTCGCTGCGCTCGCCGTCGCCGCTGTCGCCGGCGCTGTGGAAGCAGATCGCCGCCGATTTCCCCGACGACCAGGCCAAGCTGCTGGCGCTGTACACGCTCGGCATGCAGTCGCTGCAGGACGCGATCGCCGAGCATGGCAGCGGCGCGCTTGGCGTCGGCATCGCCATCGCGCTGATCCTGCTGTTCCCGCTGCGCTACCTGCTGCGCTGGCTGGGCAAGCGCTATGCGATGTCGCGCGCGCCGGGCAGCCGCCTGCGCCGGTCGGGTCTGGCGATCTGGTTCCTGCTGCTGGGCACGTTGACCCCGGGCCTGGCCGCGCTTGCCCTGGCCGAGGCGCTGCGCAGCATCGATGCGGTGCCGGAGCGCCTGGACGCAGTGCTCAACGGCTTCGTGGTGGTCAGCTTCGCCGCGGCCTTCATGGGCTCGCTCGGCGCCAGCGTGCTGCTGCCGAACCAGCCGAGCTGGCGGCTGTTCCCGATCGACGACGCCACCGCGCGACGCCTGCGCAAGTACACCTGGGCCACCGCGGCGCTGGCCTGGCTCAGCAGCATGCTGCTGGTGATCAACCAGGCTGCGCGCACCAGCGACTCGGCCACCGTCGCCGCCGACGGGGTGATCGCGCTGGTCTACGGCGTGCTGATCCTGGCCACCCTGACCAGCCTGTCGCGGCTGCGCCGGCGCCAGTACGCCGAAGCGGCGGCGCAGGCCCTGGCCAATGCGCAACCGCCGCCGCCCGGGCAGCACGGCGGTGCGCTGGCGTTGATCGGCGTGCTGGTCAAGGTCGCGGTGGTGGTGGCGCTGCTGGCGGCGCTGCTGGGCTATCTGCACCTGGGCCTGTTCATCACCCGGCAGATCATCTGGATCACCATGATCGTCGGCGCGATCCGCCTGCTGATGACCTTCGCCGACGACTTCGCGTTGTGGCTGTTCGCCAGCGAGGGCCGCATCGGCCGCGCCGCCAATGGCGCGTTCGGGGTGCGTTCGAGCAGCCTGGAGCAGGCCGGGGTGCTGACCTCGGCACTGATACGGGTAGTGCTGTTGCTGATCGGCGTCGGCGCGCTGTTGATGCCGTTCGGCACCAACGTCTCGATCGTCTCGGACTGGTTCTCGCTGCTGTCCGATGGCATCCGCCTCAGCGACAAGGTGGTGGTGTATCCGGGCGCGATCGCCCGCGCGGTGCTGGTGCTGCTGCTCGGCCTGGGCGTCATGCAGTACCTGCATCGCTGGCTGACCCAGACCTACCTGCCCAAGACCGAACTGGACGACGGCTCGCGCAACTCGATCAGCACGGTGGCGCGCTATGTCGGCATCATCCTGGCGGCGTTGTGGGCGCTGGCCGCGCTGGGCATCGGCCTGGAGCGGATCGCGCTGGTGGTCAGCGCGCTGTCGGTCGGTATCGGTTTCGGCCTGCAGTCGATCACCCAGAACTTCGTGTCCGGCCTGATCCTGCTCGCCGAGCGCCCGGTCAAGATCGGCGACTGGATCAAGATCGGCGACCAGGAGGGCGACGTGCGCCGGATCAGCGTGCGCGCCACCGAGATCCAGGTCGGCGACCGCTCCACCCTGATCGTCCCCAACTCCGAACTGATCACCAAGACCCTGCGCAATATGACCCTGGCCGGACCGCTGGGGCGGGTGCAGATCCAGTTCGCGGTGTCGCTGGGCACCGACGTGGTCAAGCTGCGCGCCATCCTGCTGGAACTGTACGCGTCGCATCCGGGCGTATTGGACGACCCGGCGCCGTCGGTGTTCATCGACTCCATCGCCAACGGCCACGTCACCCTCAACAGCTTCGCCTACGTGGCCTCGCCGCGGCTGACCTACGGCACCCGCAGCGAACTGTTCTTCGCCCTGCTGCAGCGCCTGGCCGAGGAGGGCATCGCCCTGGAGTCGCCGCAGGAAGTGAAGCTTTTACGCGATCCTCAGGCGTAGCAGGGATTCGGGAGTGGGGATTCGGGATTGGTGGAGCGCGAAGCGACTTTGGCCGCCAGCTGTCGGCGCCGCAGGTCGCAGCTGAAGCCGCTCCTGCGATTCCCCATTCCCGATTCCCCACTCCCGGCTTCTAGCGCCTCCCGCGTTCCTCGCGCGCGCGGATGCGTCGGTCGAACAGCACCGCGCTGACCACGATGCCCAGGCCCAGGATCACGCCGAGCAGGAACAGCACCATCGCGATGGCCGGGTAGCCGAACAGCTTGCTGCCGGTGTCGATGCGCATCATCTGCGTGGAGGCCAGGATCAGCGCGGCGGTGACGATGCCGGCGGCGACGCGGTTGGCGATCTTCTGCAGGCTCTCCATCAGCCGCGATTCCTCCAGCCCGGCCACGCGCACCTGCAGGCGGTTCTCCGCGGCCAGGGTGAGGATGTCGGAGATGCGGCGCGGGCCTTCGCGCAGCAGCGCCTGCAGCTCCATCGCCTCGCTGGCCAGGTTGGCCGCCGACAGCGATTTCTTCAGGCGCGCGCGCATCACGTGCTGCAACTGGTCCTCGACCACCACGCGCGTGTCCAGGTGCGGCGACAGCGCCCGGCACACCGCTTCCAGGTTGAGCAGGGTCTTGCCGAGCAGGCTCAGCTCCGGCGGCGTGCGCAGGCCGTAGGCGGTGGCGATGCGCACCAGGTCCAGCACCACCCGGCCTTCGGACATGGCGTCGTGCGCCGCGTAGCGGGCGATCATCTGCCCGGTCTCGCGTTGGTAGCGCTCCTCGTCGAAGTCCTCCAGGCGCGTGCTCAGTGCGATGGTTTCCTCGGCCACTTCCTCGCCGCGGCCGTCGACCGCGGCGAACAGCAGCTTGAGCAGGCGCTCGCGCAGCTTCGGCGGCACGTGCGCGACCATGCCCAGGTCGAAGATCGCCAGGCGCCCGTCGGCGAGCACGCGCAGGTTGCCCGGATGCGGATCGGCGTGGATCTCGCCGTGCACGAACATCTGGTCCAGGTAGCCGCGCACCAGCGCCGCGGCCAGGTCGTCCATCGGCTGCTCGGTGCGGCGCAGCCCGGAGATCTTGTCCACGCGCACGCCTTCGGCCAGCTGCATGGTCAGCACGCGGCGGCTGCTCAGGTCCCACACCGGCTGCGGCACCCACAGCTGCGGGAACGGGCGCAGGTGCTCGCCGAAGCGCGCCAGGTTCTCGGCCTCGGCCTCGTAGTTCAGTTCGGCCAGCAGCGCCTTGCCGAATTCGGCCAGCCAGTCGGCGAAGCGGATGCGCCGGCCCAGCCCGGTCAGCTTGTCGGCGGCGCTGGCGAAGCTGCGCAGCACCTCCAGGTCCGCGCGCACCTGCGCGGCGACCTCGGGCTTCTGCACCTTGATCGCCACCGGGGTGCCGTCGCGCAGCGCGGCGCGGTGCACCTGCGCCAGCGAGGCGCTGCCCAGCGGGGTGTCGTCGAAGGCGGAGAAGGCCTTGTTGATGCCGACGCCCAGCTCGGCCTCGACGATCTCGCGGATGCGTTCGCTCGGAATCGGCGTGGTGTTCTCCTGCATCCGCTCCAGGGCGGTGGCGAACTCCGGCGGCACCACGTCCGGGCGCGTGGACAGCATTTGCCCGAGCTTGACGAAGGTCGGCCCGAGCGCCTCCAGGTCGGTGACGAACTGTTCGGGCGTGCCTTCCGGCGGCAGCTCGTGCTCGCCCTGGGCGGTCTCCATGTCCATGCCGGAAAACACCCCGGAGCTGCGGTAGCGCAGCAGCAGGCGCAGGATCTGGGTACGGCGGCTGAGGCCGCCGATCACGTGCGGGGTGGCCGCAGCGTCGGGCGTCGCGCTCAAGGTGGGCTCCGGGCAAGGATGGGCGTGATCGAGTGTGGCGACGGCCGGGTCGTCGCGTGGTGAATCCCGCTGCGCGTCGTGGATCGCAGGTGCTCGGGCGTGGTGCCGGCGGCAAGGTCGGCGACGGCGCTGTCGGCCAGCCCGGCGGCGGCCGTTGCTGGGACGACGCACTCACGGCGTATCCTGCCCCGCAACGAGAGCCAGAGAACGGCGCGCAGTGCAGCAGGGTGAGTGGCGATGGCGGTGAGCGGGCAGGGATGCAACGGACGGTCGTGGTGCGTCGACCGATGGCAGATGACGCCAGCCACGCGACGTGCTGCACCGGCACCTTGCCTGTTCGGCAGGGCTCTCGACCGATGAGGTGGCGTCGGCTCGCGCTGCTGGCGGCTGGGGTGGTCGTGGTGCTGCTCGTGGTGGCCTGGCTGGGCGAGGACGGCGGCGGCATCGCCACCGAGGCGCGCACGGCGCTGCGGGCGCTGGCACGCGCGCTGTTCTGACGCGCCAAGGTCCGCTGGTCTCTGGCCGGCCGCCACGGCCGGCCTTACCCTTGGCCTCCGTTGCCCGTCGCCAGGAACGCCACCATGTCCTTCATCGTCTCGCATGCCGTTGGCCATGCCCGTGTGCTGTCGGCGCGTGCACGCCTGGCCTTGCTGCTTGTGCTGTTGTCGTCGACCGCGACCGCCGCGACGCAGACCCAGCGGTATGCCGGCGACGACTTCGACGCCAAGGCCTTCGCCGCCAGCACGCACCGCCGTTACGACCTGCAGGACTTCTCCGATCGCTACCGCGCCACCTTGGAGATCGAGGACAGCGGCGAGGTGTTCCGTCCCGGCATCGTGCGCGTGTTCGCCCGCGGCAACGCCACGCCGCTGCTTGAGGTGGCCTCGCCGGAGTTGGTGCTGGACACCGATGCGAAGAGCGGCAAGGTCAAGGCCAACGTGCACGAACTGCCGTACGGCGAGCAGAGCGTGCTGATCTACGACGATTTCAATTTCGACGGGATCAAGGATCTGGCGGTGATGGACGGGCAGAACAGCTGCTATCACGGCCCGTCCTACCAGGTGTACCTGGGCACCGCCGACGGCTTCGAGGCCGATGCGGACTTCACCGAGCTGGCGCAGAGCAATTGCGGCCTGTTCGAGGTGGATGCGCAGGCGCGCGAACTCCACACCATGACCAAGGACGGCTGCTGCTGGCACCAGTTCGCGACATACTCGATCCGCGATGGCGCGCCGCTGCTGGAGAGCGAAACGGTCGAGGACGCGCGCGGCGACGGGCCGGGACTGGCACAGGAGACGGTGTACCGCGACCGTGCCGGCAAGCGCGTGGCCGACATGCACTACCTGTGGGACGAGGAAGGCGAGACGGCGGTGGGTCAGCGCAAGATCCTGCTTGAGTTCCGCCTGGCGCCGGCTGGCAAGCGCATCGTGGTGTTCGCCAATGTCGGCGACGGCGCAAGCGGCGCGCCGTACTACGCGGCGCTTGGCGCGCAGCAGCGGGTGGATCTGCTGTATCCGGACGCGCAGGGCGAGGCGATGGACTACGACGCCGACCGCCATCTGCTCAGCTTCGCGCGTGGCGACACCACCTACCGCATCGTCGGCAACGCGCAGGGCGTGCCGCAACGCATGGAGGTGGAGGTGCGTGGCAAGACCCAGCCGCTGACGCTGCAGCCCGGCTCGGTGCATGGCTCGCTGCAGGCGGTGGCGCAGGTGCTGGACGCGGCGTCGGCGGAGTAGGGGGGCGACGGGGCGTTGCTCCGAAGCAACTGGCGATTTTGGCTTGCGCGCGTCGGGACTGAAGTCCCTCCCACAGTGCGCTCGGACAGCTCGCCGCAAGCCTTGTACGAGCGGCTTCAGCCGCGACAGGCGTTCCCGAACACGCCTGCCGCCCCGATTGACCCATACCTGCCTCGCACCGCATCGGCCGACCCGACCGGCCGCTTCACCGCCACGCCGCGAACGCCCGCGCCACCGCTTCGGCGCCGGGATCGATCACGCCACGTAAGGCGTCCGCCGGCACCGCGGCAGCACGGCCGGCGCCGGCGCGGGTGAGTTGGGCGGTGGCATCGGCGCCTGCGCGC
>NZ_AQOI01000175.1:0-4313 GCF_000364665.1 Xanthomonas sp. SHU 199 | reverse complement strand
CGCTGTACAACTTCGTCGGCCGCGCGCTGCTGAGCCGCGGCCTGGCGCTGCCGCGTCCGTTCGACCGCGGCGAGCAGTGGGGCTTCGACACCAGCAAGCGGCCGCCGGCCGAGCGCGACGGCTATCGCCCGCCGGCCAAGCTGGCGGTGCTGCTGCCGTTGAGCGGCAGCCTGGCCACCGCGGCCGCGCCGGTGCGCGACGGTCTGCTTGCCGGCTACTACGGCGAGACCCGGCGGCGTCCTGCGATCGACTTCATCGACACCACCGGCACCCCAGCCGGGGCGCTGGCCGCCTACCAGAAGGCGGTCGACGGCGGCGCCGATTTCGTGGTGGGCCCGCTCGGCCGCGACGAGGTCACCGCGCTGTTCGGGCGCGACGCGTTGCCGGTGCCGGTGCTGGCGCTGAACCGCGGCACCCACGCGCCGCCGGGCGGCAGCGCCGGCTTCTCGCTGGCGCCGGAAGACGACGGCATCGCCGCCGCCGAGTACCTGCTGGCGCACGAACGCCGCAATACGCTGGTGATCGGCAGCAACGACGACAACGGCCGCCGCGCGGTGGCCGCGTTCCGCGACCGCTTCAGCGAGCGCGGCGGCAAGGTCGCCGGCAGCGTCAGCGTGGCCGACACCCCGGGCGACATCGGCGCGCAACTGCGCAACGCCGGCGCCGCCGACTCGGTGCTGCTGGCGGTGAAGGGCAATACCGCCCGCGCGCTGGCGCCGCAGCTGGCGCTGGCCGGTTTCGCCGGCAAGAGCCGGGTGGCGACCTCGCAGCTGGTGCTGGGCACCGGCAAGCCGGAGGACGACCTGGTGCTGGACGGCATCGTCTACCCGAGCGAGCTGTGGAACGTGCGCGGCGTCGGCGGCCTGCCGGCGGCGACCAGCGTGGCCGACATGCTGCCGACCGCGCGCGGCCCGGCCGGGCGGCTGTTCGCGTTCGGCTACGACGCCTGGCAGATCACCGCGTATCTGGAGAAGCTGGCGACCGGCAAGGACAGCGGCCTGCGCGGCGCCACCGGCGTGCTGCACCTGGACGGCTTCGGCAACATCGTGCGCACCCCGGCCTGGTCCACCTTCAGCGGCGGGCGCCCGACCCCGCTGCCCGATGGAAACTGAGCGGCGCCGACGCGGCAATGCGGTGGAAGCGGCGGCGCGCGCCGAACTGGAGCGCGCCGGCCTGCGCCTGATCGCCGCCAACGTCGCCTTCCGCGGCGGCGAGCTGGACCTGGTGATGCAGCAGGCGCAAAGCCTGGTGTTCGTCGAAGTGCGCTACCGGCGCAGCACCGCGTTCGGCGGTGGCGCGGCCTCGGTCGATCTGCGCAAGCGCCGCCGCCTGCTGCTGGCGGCGCAGCTGTTCCTGGCCGCGCATCCGCAGTACGCCAACTGGCCGTGCCGCTTCGACGTGGTCGAGGCCGAAGGCGATCCGCCGCGGCTGACCTGGCTGCGCGACGCCTTCCGCGCCGAGGATTGCTGAGGTGCCCAGCGTCTTCACCCACGCCGCGGTGCCGCTGGCGCTGTGGGCCGCCGCCGATCGCGGGCGCATTTCCACGCGCCTGCTCGGCGCCGGCATCGTCGCGGCGATGCTGCCCGACGCCGACGTGCTCGGCTTCGCCCTGCACATCCCCTACGCCGACGCCTTCGGCCATCGCGGCGCCAGCCACTCGCTGCTGTTCGCTGCGGTACTGGGCATGCTCGGCGCGTTGCTGCACCGACCCCTGCGCGCCGGCGCGCTGCAGGCGGCCGTCTGGCTGTTCGTCTGCACCGCCTCGCATCCGCTGCTCGATGCGATGACCTCCGGCGGCCTCGGCGTGGCCCTGGCCTGGCCGTGGAGCGAACAGCGCTGGTTCGCGCCGTGGCGGCCGATCCGAGTCTCGCCGTTCGCCAACGGTTTCTTCAGCGCGCGCGGCATGGCCACGCTGTGGTCCGAACTGCGCTGGGTGTGGCTGCCGCTGGCGCTGGCCGTGCTCACCTGGAAACTGCTGCAGCCGCCCTCGCCCTCCACGTCGTCGTCGCCACCTTCACCATGACCACCGCCCTACCCACCGCGCTCACCGACACCCTTTCCGCCCTTCTCGGCCCAGAGGGCTGGCGCACCGACGCCGACAGCCGCAGCAGCTATGGCGAGGACGATTCGCGGCGCTGGGCCCTGGCCGATGCGGTGGCGCTGCCGCAGACCCGCGAGCAGGTGCAGGCGATCGTGCGCGCCTGCCGTGCGCACCGCGTGCCGCTGGTGGCGCGCGGCGCCGGCACCGGCACCGCCGGCGCCGCGGTACCGTTCTCCGGCGGCGTGGTGCTGTCGTTCGCACGCATGAACCGCATCGTGCAGTTGCGCCCGGCCGACCGCTGCGCGGTGGTCGAACCCGGCGTGCTCAACGGCGACCTGCAGCAGGCCCTGGCGCAGCACGGTCTGTTCTGGCCACCGGATCCGTCCAGCGCGGAGATCTGCAGCGTCGGCGGCAACCTGTCGACCAATGCCGGCGGACCGCGCGCGGTGAAGTACGGCGCCACCCGCGACAACGTGCTCGGCCTGGTCGCGGTGACCGGCAGCGGCGAGCTGATCCGCTGCGGCGGCGCCTACACCAAGGACGCCACCGGCTACGACCTGACCCATCTGCTGGTCGGCAGCGAAGGCACCCTGGCGCTGATCGTGGAAGCGACGCTGAAGCTGTCGCCACGGCCGCTGGCGCAGGCCGGCCTGCGCGCGCTGTACCGCGACGCCGCCGCCGCCGCTGCCGCGGTGTCGCGGCTGATGGCGCAGCCGAGCACGCCGACCATGCTCGAGTTCATGGACCGCAGCGCGATCGCGCTGCTGCGCCGCAATGGCAGCGACGTGCCCGAGGCCGGCGCGATGCTGCTGATCGAGGCCGACGGCGACCACGACACCCTGCCCTACACGCTGCAGGCGCTGGGTGCGGCGGCCGAGGGCGAGGGCCTGCTGACGCTGGACGTGGCCGCCGACGGCAGCGCGCGCGACCGCCTGTGGGCCGCGCGCCGCGCACTGTCGCCGGCGCTGCGCACGATCCGCCCCGGCAAGATCAACGAAGACGTAGTGGTGCCGGTGTCGCGCATCCCTGAGCTGGTGGCCGGCGTGGAAGCGCTGGCCGCCGAGTTCGACCTGCCGATCGTGGCCTTCGGCCATGCCGGCAACGGCAACCTGCACGTCAACATCATGTACGCGCCGGACGACGCCGCCGAAACCGCGCGCGCGCAGGCGGCGCTGCCGCGGCTGTTCGCACTGGTGCTGTCGCTGGAAGGCACCCTCTCGGGCGAACACGGCATCGGCGTGGCCAAGCGCGACTATATGGACCAGGCCTTCAATGCCGCGACCCTTGACGCGATGCGCGCGATCAAGCGCGCGCTGGATCCGGATGGGATCCTCAATCCGGGGAAGGTGTTGCCGGAGACTTGATCGATTCGGGATGACCAGCCTGGCGGCTGTTGAGAGCCGGGATTCGGGATTCGGGATTCGGGATTCGCAGCAGCGTCTTTTGCGTGCTGATCCATTGCAACGTCATCATGCCGCGATGCCGTCGTAGGAGCGGCTTCAGCCGCGACCTGTGTCCCCGACAAGACCACGGTCGCGGCTGAAGCCCCTCCTACGACGAACCAAGGCGATCGCGGCACACGCAATGGCATTGCGCTTGAGATGCGCTATCGCTGTCGGCGACGCATGCGGTGTGCGGCGGCGATGTGCACCCTGTGCCGGACGCCACCGCCCCGCATGCAGCCTTCAAGACACCCATTCGGCAGGCGTGACCACGCTGACGTGATCGGCGCCTTCGGCGAGCGTCGGTGCTTCGAACAGACTGGCCACGGACCGGATCGCCGCCTCCGGCACCTGTTCGTCCGCTGGCCTCTGCAGATTCCGCGCGAGCGCAATCGGCAACGCGACCTTGATCCAGACGATCTCGATCCTGGCACCGGCCGCTTTCGCGATGGCGACGATCGGCGCCCGGTGCCGGGCGCCCGGCAGGGCCGCGTCGACATAGACGGTACAGCGCCGCACCGGTTGCCGCGCAATCCAGGTGGTCTTTCCCGCGCCCTGCAGGCCGCACACGATGACGACTGTCCAGGGTCCGGCGGGTTCGCACGACGTGGCGAGGATCGCCTGCAGGGCGTCATGGCTTTGCCGCCATGCGGCTTGATTGCGCTCCGACGTCCACACGCGACCACGTTCCGTTTGCAGGAAGTGATCCGGGTTGATCACGATGGGATGGGAACGCGAGGTCATCTGTTCTTCCGTTTATCGCGTTCCACCGGCTTCCAGGCGCACGTTGCCGCCGTAGGAGTCAACTGTCATGCACCTGCGATGACAGG
>NZ_AQOI01000174.1:0-678 GCF_000364665.1 Xanthomonas sp. SHU 199 | reverse complement strand
CCGGCCAGCGTGCTGGCGCTGGCCGCCGTACTGGCCCTGGCCGGCTGCGCCAGCACGCCGTTGCCGGACCTGCCGCAACAGTCGCTGCCCGCGCGATGGAGCAGCCCGACGCCGCAGGCCGCGGTCCCGCGCCCACCCGGCACGGCCTGGTGGCAGGACTTCCACGACCCGCAGCTCGACGCGCTGGTCGCGCAGGCGCTGCGCGACGACCTCAACGTCGGCCAGGCACTGGCAAAGCTGCGCGCGGCGCGGCGCCTGGATACCGTGGCCGGCGCATCGCAACGCCCGCAGCTGCGTGCGCGCACCCTCGACCCGATCGACCCCGACGCCAGCGCCTCGTTCCTGGTGGTCGGGCTCGACTCGGAATGGGAGTTGCCGCTGTTCGGCCGCGGCGAGGCGACCCGGCGCATGGCCCGCGGCGATCTGGACAATGCCCAGGCCGACCTGGCGCAGGTACGCGCGGCGACCATCGCCGAGGTGACCCGCAACTGGATCGACCTGCGCCACGCGCAGCAGGCCGAGCGGCTGCAGCAGGATGTCGTCGCCGCCCGCCAGCGTCAGGCGACCCTGCAGGCGACGCTGGTCGACCTGCATCTGGCCACGCCGGCTTCCGCGGCGCAGGCGCAGGCCGCCGCGCTGCAGGCGCAAACCGCCCTGGACGAGCCGCGCGATGCCGCC
>NZ_AQOI01000173.1:0-5857 GCF_000364665.1 Xanthomonas sp. SHU 199 | reverse complement strand
CTGGCGCGCGCGGCCGGCGCCGCGGTCGGCTTCGACCTGGCCCACGCGATCGGCAACGTGCCGCTGCACCTGCACGATGCCGCGCCGGACTTCGCGGTGTGGTGCCACTACAAATATCTCAACGCCGGCCCCGGCGCGGTCGCCGGCGCCTTCGTGCACGAGCGCCACGGCCACGGCGACACCCCGCGCTTCGCCGGCTGGTGGGGCCACGACAAGCGCACCCGTTTCCGCATGGCGCCCGAGTTCGTCGCCGCGCCCGGTGCCGACGGCTGGCAGCTGAGCAATCCGCCGATCCTGAGCATGGCCCCGCTGCGCGCCTCGCTGGACCTGTTCGAGCGTGCCGGGCTGGACGCGCTGCGGCAGAAATCGCAGCAACTGACCGGCTACCTGGAGACGCTGATCCGCGCCCGCCTGGCCGACACCCTGCAGATCATCACCCCGTCCGACCCGGCGCAACGCGGCTGCCAGCTGTCGCTGCGCGTGGCCGGCGGCCGCGAACGTGGCCGCGCCCTGTTCGAGTACCTGCAATCGGTCGGCGTGCTCGGCGACTGGCGCGAGCCGGACGTGATCCGGATCAGCCCGGTGCCGCTGTACAACCGCTACCGCGACGTCTACCGCTTCGTCGAGGAAGTGGAAACCTGGGCCGGCGTCTGAGCCGCCTTCTTCGCGCGGCGGCCTGCCGCGCCTTCCGGACACCGCATTGAACGCATCCCCCCGCAGCATCACCCTGATCGGCGCCGGCCTGGCCGGCTCCCTGCTCGCCATCCTGCTCTCGCGCCAGGGCTGGCAGGTCACCGTCTACGAGCGTCGTGGCGACCCGCGCGTGCACGACTACGAGCGCGGCCGCTCGATCAACCTGGCCCTGGCCGAACGCGGCCTGCACGTGCTGCGCCAGGCCGGCGCCGATGCCGCGGTGATGGCCAAGGCGGTGATGATGCGCGGGCGCATGGTGCATTTCGCCGACGGGCACCAGCAGTTGCAGCGCTATGGCCGCGACGACAGCGAGGTGATCTGGTCGGTGCACCGCAACGATCTCAACATCACCCTGCTGCAGCTGGCCGAGCAGGCCGGCGCGCGCATCCACTTCTACCGGCGCCTGCACACGGTGGATTTCGATGCCGGCTATGCGCGTTTCATCGACGACCGCGACGACCAGCCGCACGACATCCGCTTCGACAGCATGATCGGCGCCGACGGCGCCGGCTCGGCGCTGCGCGCGGCGATGCAGCGCAAGGCGCCGATGGCCGAGCACATCGAGTTCCTCGACCACTCGTACAAGGAACTGGAGATCCCGCCCGGCGCCGACGGCGGCTTCCGCATCGAAGCCAACGCCCTGCATATCTGGCCGCGCGGGCACTACATGTGCATCGCCCTGCCCAATCACGAAGGCACCTTCACCGTCACCCTGTTCCTGCCCAACAAGGGCGAGCCCAGCTTCGCCACCGTGCGCAGCGGCGAGGAGGCGCTGGCGCTGTTCGCGCGCGACTTCGCCGATGCGCTGCCGCTGATGCCGCAACTGGCCGAGCACTGGGAGCAGCATCCGCCGGGCCTGCTCGGCACGCTGCGCCTGGAGCGCTGGCACCTGGACGGCCGCGCAGTGCTGCTGGGCGACGCCGCGCACGCGATGGTGCCGTTCCACGGGCAAGGCATGAACTGCGCGTTCGAGGATTGCGCGGCGCTGGCCGCGCACCTGCAGCGCGAGCCGGACCTGGCGCGCGCCTATGCCGCCTTCGAGGCCGAGCGCAAGCCCAACGCCGGCGCGATCCAGCAGATGGCGCTGGAGAACTACGTGGAAATGCGCGACCGCGTCGGCGATGCCGGCTTCCTGCTGCAGCGCGAACTCGGCCAGGCCCTGCAGGCGCGGCATCCGACCCGCTTCGTGCCGCACTACACCATGGTCACCTTCCTGCGCACGCCGTACGCGCAGGCGCTGGAACGCAGCGAAGTGCAGCGCGACATCCTGGTCCAGGCCACGCAGGGCCACAGCGACCTGTCGCGGATCGACTGGAACTGGCTGGAGGGCATCGTGCACGCGCGGCTGGCACCGCTGGAGGGGGCACATTGAACCGGCGTAGCCTATCCGGACACCCGCTCCTACAAGCGTCCCCACACTCCTAGCCTCGCCTGCCTCGCACCATTCGATTCGTCATGCCCGACAGCTTCCTCTTCTACGACCTGGAAACCTTCGGCGCCGATCCGCGGCGCACGCGCATCGCGCAGTTCGCCGCGGTGCGCACCGATGCCGAGCTCAACGTGATCGAGGAGCCGATCAGTTTCTTCGTCAAGCCCGCCGACGACCTGCTGCCCTCGCCGGTCGCCACCCTCATCACCGGCATCGCCCCGCAGCAGGCCTTGCGCGAGGGCGTCAGCGAAGCCGAGGCGTTCGCACGCATCTCCGAGCAGATGGCGCGGCCGCAGACCTGCACGCTGGGCTACAACTCGCTGCGCTTCGACGACGAGTTCGTGCGCCACGGCCTGTTCCGCAACTTCTACGATCCCTACGAACGCGAGTGGCGCAACGGCAACTCGCGCTGGGACCTGCTGGACATGCTGCGGCTGATGCACGCGCTGCGCCCGGAGGGCATCGTCTGGCCGCAGCGCGAGGACGGCGCCACCTCGTTCAAGCTGGAGCAACTGGCATTGGCCAACGGCGTGCGCGACGGCGATGCGCACGAGGCGCTGTCCGACGTGTACGCCACCATCGGCATGGCCCGGCACTTCCGCCGCAGCCAGCCGCGGCTGTGGGAGTACGCGTTGAAGCTGCGCGACAAGCGCTTCTGCGGCAGCCTGCTCGACGCGGTAGCGATGCAGCCGGTGCTGCACGTGTCGATGCGCTATCCGGCCGCGCGCCTGTGCGCGGCGCCGGTGTTGCCGCTGGCGCGGCATCCGCGCATCGACAGCCGGGTGCTGGTGTTCGACCTGGAAGGCGACATCGAGCCGCTGCTGCGCTATTCGCCGGAACAGATCGCCGATCGCCTGTACACCCCGCAGGCCGACCTGCCCGAGGGCGAACAGCGTATCCCGCTCAAGGAAGTGCATCTGAACAAGGCACCGGCGCTGGTCGCCTGGGCCCACCTGCGCGAAGCGGATTTCGCCCGGCTGCGGCTGGACCCCGCGCAACTCCTGGCCAAGGCAGAGCGCCTGCGCGAAGCCGGCCCGGCGCTGGCGGAGAAGGTGCGGCGGGTGTTCGCCAGCGAGCGCGCCGCGGTGCCGGCCGATGTCGACGCCTCGTTGTACGACGGCTTCCTGGCCGATGGCGACAAGCGCACGATGGCCCAGGTCCGCGCCACCCCACCGGCGCAACTGGCCGCGCTGGAAGGCCAGTTCCGCGATCCGCGCCTGCCCGAACTGCTGTTCCGCTACCGCGCGCGCAACTGGCCGCAGAGCCTGTCCATCGCCGAACAGGCGCGCTGGGACGACTACCGGCGGCAGCGCCTGCAGCAGGAAAGCGGCCTGTCCGAACTGAGCTTCGACGCCTTCTACGCGGAACTGGCAGGTTTACGCCTGGCTCACCCGCAGGATGCTACCAAGCAAGCCCTGCTCGACCAGTTGGCCGCCTGGGGCCACGACCTGCAACGCAGCCTATGACCAGCTATTTCAGCGACGCCAGCTTCAAGTTCCTGCGTGCCCTGGCACGGCACAACGACAAGGCCTGGTTCAACGACAACCGGCACAAGTACGAAGAACACGTGCGCCAGCCGTTCCTGCGCCTGATCACCGACCTGCAGCCGGACCTGGCCCAGGTCAGCGAGCATTTCCGCGCCGACCCGCGCGGCGTCGGCGGCTCGCTGTTCCGCATCCACCGCGACGCGCGCTTCTCCCACGACAAGTCGCCGTACAAGACCTGGCAGGGTGCGCGCCTGTTCCATGAGCGGCGCAAGCAGGTGCCGGCGCCCTCGTTCTACATCCACCTGCAGCCGGGCGAGAGCTTCGTCGGCGCCGGGCTGTGGCATCCCGAGCCGGACACGCAGCGCAAGGTGCGCCAGTTCATCTTCGACAATCCCGGCAGTTGGAAGGCCGCCGCGCATGCGCCGGCGCTGCGCCGCCGCTTCGATTTCGAGGAAAGCGAGATGCTGGTGCGCCCGCCGCGCGGCTTCCCGGCCGACTTCGAGTGCATCGACGACCTCAAGCACAAGAACTGGGTGTTCTGGCGCCAGCTCGACGACGCGACCATGACCGGCCCGCGGCTGCGCACGCAGGTCGCCGCCGACCTGCAGACGCTGGGCCCGTTCGTGGACTATCTGTGCGCGGCGCTGGACCTGGAGTTCTAGAACGGCAGTGCTTCCCCGTCGGAGCGGATTCAGCGGCGACAGGCATTTCCGGTCACGCGTCGCGGCTAATCCGCTCCTGCAGAACGCCCACACGCAAGGAGACATGCGATGAAGAAATGGCTGGCCTTGCTGTTCCTCGCCCTGCTCGCCCTCGGCGGCTACGTCGTCGCTGGGCCGTACCTGGCCATCCGCGGCATCGACCAGGCGCTGCGCGAGCGCGATGCCGCGGCACTGGAGCGCTACGTCGACTTTCCCACGCTGCGGGTCAACCTCAAGGCCCAGGTGGACGATGCGCTGGTGCGCCGCGCCGGGCCGGAGCTGCAGTCCAGCCTGTTCGGCGGCGCGCTGCTGTCGCTGGCCGGTGGCCTCGGCGGGATGAGCGTGGATGCGCTGGTCACCCCGACCGGCATCGGCGCGCTGATGCAGGGCGACGCGCTGTGGAAACGCGCCAGCGGCGACACCGTCGGCGGCGATACCTACGCCGCGCCGCGCCCGCCGCAACCGTTGCGCCAGGCCGAACACCGCTTCGAATCGACCACGCGCTTCGTCGCCACGGTGCACACCGCCGACGGCACCGCCGTGCCCTTCGTGTTCACCCGCGAGGGCCTGCGCTGGAAGCTCAGCAACATCCTGTTGCCGTTGTAGGGCGACTTGCCATCGTCCTGGCGCGTGGTGTCGCCCGGGACCGCATGCATTGTCTCCCCCCGTCGTGCTTGCACCGGCGGCGGCATGGCGTGGACTGAACCGTCTGGCCGACGCAGCCATCCCCCGACAGCGCAGCCCCGGCTAACGCACCCCGTCCGCCCCCGTCCTGCCCGCCATCGCCTGCTGCACGCGCCGGAACGGCGTGCGCAGTTGCCAGCGCGCCGACCACGGCAGGCGGGCCAAGGCCGCGTGCGCGTCCAGCGCCGGCAGCGCACCGGTCCAGGCGAACACCACCTGGTTGTCCATCTGCGGCTCGTCCAGGCGCAGCACGCGGCCGCCGAACAGCGCGCGCAGATGCGCCAGGTGGCGGCGCGTGTCGGTGTCGTACAGGTTCACCGCCAGCACCCCGCCCGGTGCCAGCGCCGCGTGGCAGTCCTCGTAGAAGCCGCGGCTGAGCAGCGCGGCCGGGATGCCGTCGGCGTCGTAGGCGTCGAGCAGCAGCAGGTCGTAGCGATCGCGCCGTTGCCGCAGCAACCGCGCGCCGTCGCCGTGCACGGCCTCGAAGCGCGCATCGTCGTCCGGGATGCGGAAGGCCGCGCGCAGGGTCAGCACGTCGGCGTCGGCCTCGATCGCCTCGATCCGCGCCTGCGGCAGGTGCCGATAGCAGAACTTGGCCTGCGAACCGCCGCCGAGGCCGACGATGCCGATCCGCCGCGGGTCCGGGCGCAGCAGCAGCGCACCGAGCATGCTGCGGGTGTAGCCCACCTGCAGCACGTCCGGCCACCAGGTGTACATGCGGCTCTGGGTCACCTCGCCCTTGAACTGCAGGCTGGTGTAGCGCCAGCCGTGGCGCACGTAAGGCCGCCCGGGACGCAGGTCGGCAGGCACGCCCGCTCCCTGCCGCAGCAGGCGGCGCAGCGCGGCCCAGCGGCCGCCGCCGG
>NZ_AQOI01000172.1:0-1980 GCF_000364665.1 Xanthomonas sp. SHU 199 | reverse complement strand
GCGCGCGGACACCCGCGGCGGGTCCGGAACGCGCTGCGCGGGCTGCCGCGGCAGGAACACCAGGCGCAGCGCATCCTCAGCCACGGCACGCGGCGGCGCCGACGGCGTGCCCCACAGCAGGCGTCCCAGCAAGGCCAGAATCATCGCCGTCGCCAGTGCCGCCCACAGCTGCAGCCATCGGTCTTGCGCAGGAAGGGGGGTCACGACGGTCGAGGATCCATGGGCAGGCGGCGAGGAAGAATGTGGGGGACGGACCGGTACAGCGTGCCGCGAGTTCCGTTGCCGGCGCGTGCCGCCGCGCGCGGCAAGCGGCAACATGGCGTCACCGGCGCCCGCCCGGTGCACGCAAGGCCTTGTCGCGTCAGGGATTGCGTCGGTGCATGCGCAAAACGGCTAAGGTGACGCGCACCGCCGGCGCGACAGCCGGCGTACAGCCAACGGGCACCGACGCCCACCCTGCCGCAGGAGAACCGCATGATCCGACGCCTGGCCGCCGGCCTGCTCGGCGCCGCGCTGGCGCTGCCCGCACACGCCGCCCCCTCGCACCTGGACAGCGTCCTGCAACGCGGCGTGCTGCGCGTGTGCACCACCGGCGACTACGCGCCCTACAGCCGCCTGCACCGCGACGGCACCTACGACGGCATCGACATCGCCCTGGCGCAATCGCTGGCCGAGAGCCTGGAGGTCAAGCTGCAATGGGTGCCCACGCGCTGGCCGACCCTGCTGCCGGACCTGCGCGCCGACCGCTGCGACATCGCCGTCGGCGGCATCTCGGTATCGCTGCCGCGGCAGCGCCAGGCCTGGTTCAGTGCGGTGCTGGAGGTCGACGGCAAGATCCCGCTGGTGCGCTGCGCCGACCAGGCGCGCTACCGCGACATCGCCCAGATCGACCGGCCCGAAGTGCGGGTGATCGAACCGCGCGGCGGCACCAACGAGGCGTTCGCCCGCCGCGAACTGCCGCATGCGCAACTGATCCTGTCCGACGACAACCCCACCATCTTCCGCGACCTGCGAGAGGGCCGCGCCGACGTCATGATCACCGACGCCTCCGAAGCGCGCTTCCAGCAGCGCCAGGTGCCTGGCCTGTGCGCGGTGGCGCCGGAGCGGCCGCTGCAGTACAGCGAGAAAGCGTTCCTGCTGCCGCGCGACGACATGGCCTGGAAGGCCTACGTCGACCAGTGGCTGCACCTGAGCAAGGCCAGCGGCGCCTATGCGCGGATCGTGGCCGCGTGGCTCGGCGATCCGGAGACAACGCGCTAGACCTCCCGCCTGCCCGCGCGCAGCCGCTATGCTGCCGCGGCCGGCGGCGTTCGCCCCGGCATGGGGATTCAACAAGGAGAGAGCATGAAACTGCAATGGAAAACGCTCGCGCTGGTAAGCGTGATGTCGCTGGCCACCGGCTGCGCGACCAACAGCGTGGTGCACCAGAGCTACAAGGCGACCACCGCCGAAACCTACTGGTATCAACTCACCGGCAACGACGACACCGACGCCGAGAGCCTGGCCATGTTCCGCCGCCAGCTCGACGCGCAACTGGACGCGGCGCACCTGCACGGCACGCAGGGACAGGCCAATGCGCGCAAGATGACCATCGTCATCGACCACTACTACATGCGCAGCAACGGTGCGCGCTTCTGGGCCGGCATCATGGCCGGGCGCGACAAGATCAAGAGCCGCGTCACCGTCGCCGATGCCAACGGCAAGACCGCCGCGCAGTTCGACGTGGAATCGACCAACAGCACCGCCTGGGGCACCTCCGAAGGCCTGATCGAGCGCCACGCGCAGGAGATCGTCGCGCGGCTCAAGCAATTGCAGTAGTGCGTGCCGCCCGTGCAGGACCGCACCGGTCCTGCACGGGCGCCGAAGCGCACCAACGCGCTGCCTGCTGCAGCTCGAATCGCTCGATCCGGCGACACGCAAGCCGGATGCGGCTTGCTCTGTAGGAGTCAAGTGTCATGCAGCCGCGACGCGCGATGTGGT
>NZ_AQOI01000171.1:0-4284 GCF_000364665.1 Xanthomonas sp. SHU 199 | reverse complement strand
CGTCGGGACTGAAGTCCCTCCCACAGTGCACCCGGGGGGCTCGCCGCAAGCCCCTGTGGCAGCGACTTCAATCGCGACGGAGCTTTCCCGGTAACGCGCGTAGCGGCTGACGCCGCCCCTACGGGACGTGCCTCGGAGTGATGAGAGAGGCCCTTGGTCGATCAAGCAGCACGTCAGATGCACAAGGCGGCGCGCGCAGTGCCGGTACCCCTCAGCCGGCCAGGCCCAGCTGCTCGGCCAGATCGCTGCGCGGCGACCGCCCGTACAGCCGGCTGTATTCGCGACTGAACTGCGACGGGCTCTGGTAGCCGACGCGGTAGCCGGCCGCGCCCACGTCCATGCGTTCGACCACCATCAGCCGCCGCGCCTCGCGCAGGCGCAACTGCTTCTGGTACTGCAACGGCGTCATCGCCGCGACCGCGCTGAAATGATGATGCAGCGAGGACACGCTCATGTTGACCTGGCGCGCCAGATCCTCGATCCGCAGCGGCTCGGCGTAGTGCTGGCGCAACCAGGCGATGGCCTTGGCGATGCGGTTGCTGGGGCTGTCCTCCTGGGCGATGCGCAGCAGGTTCGGCCCGCACGGCCCGACCAGCAGGCGATACAGGATCTCCTGCTCGATCAGCGGCGCCATCGCCGCGATGTCCGCCGGGCGTTCCAGCAGCCGCAGCATGCGCAGCGTCGCATCCAGCAGGTCCGGACAGGCGGTGTTGACCGACACCCCGCGCGGGCGCTCGGCGCCCACCTGCGGCGGCAACGGAATGCGCTCGAGCAGTTCGCGCAGCCGGTCCGGCCGGATCGACATGCCCACGCCCAGCAGCGGCTGTTCCGGGCTGGCCTGGGTGATGCGCGAGACCACCGGCAGATCCAGCGTCACCAGCAGAAAGGTGCCCACGCCGTAGTGGTACTCCTCGTTGCCCAGGGTCAGGCATTTCTCGCCCTGCAGCACCAGCGCGAAGACCGGCCACTGCGCGGTATGCGTCTTCGGCGACGGCGCGGAGCGGTAGGAACAGAAGAAGCCGTCGATGGCGGTGTCGTGGTCGCCATCTGGGACGGCCAATCGGGCAACCAGGGCGGCCATTTCCTGGTAACGGTGGGCGAGCGCGGTCATCGGCAAGGGCGCCGTAGCGTGCGGAGGAGGAAGGCAAGCTTGCACGATGCTGCGCCGGCACGGACCACGGCGCGACGCGGCTTGCAGGATCGTACAAGAATTCCGTTGGATCGCGCTAACGCGCCCGCGGCGCGGGCCAGCATCCTGTGTCGGCCGGTTCCCGCACCGGCGCCGTCCCGGAACGCCCGCCCCCGCCCGCCTGTTCCGGCCGTTCGGCCCTGTCCCTTCCCCCATGCCCCTCGTCGCGCTGCCGCGTCGCCGCCAGCGTGCCATGCGGGCGACGCAGACCGCAGGAGAGACCGATGCATCCCCATACCGAAGCCCTGGAAATCGCCACGTTCCGCCTGCTGGACTGCACCTGGCGCACCTTCCTGCGCGCCAATGCCGAGGTCGATGCCTGGCTGCAGCGCCAGCCCGGCTTCCGCTCGCGGCGCATCGCCCGCCGCCGCGACGGCAGCGTGGTCGACATGGTGCTGTGGGACAGCGTCGCGCACGGCACCGCGTCGGCACGACGGCTGATGCGCGAACTGCAGGGCGCGGCGATCCACGCCCTGATCGATCCGGACACGGTGTCGTGGGACATCGCCGCGGTGCAGCACGTCAGCGGCGAGGAAGGCGACACCGCGGAAGACGCCGCCGAGGCCGACAGCCTGGCGGCGTGACCTGCGCGGCCGGCGCCGCGCGCAGCTGGCTCAGACCCAGCCGCGCCGGCGGAACCAGGCCAGCGGCAACAGCATGCTCAGCGCGATCACACCCAGCGCCCAGTAGTAGGCGTCGTGCCATTTCAGCTCGGGCATGTGCGCGAAGTTCATGCCCCAGATGCCGACCAGCACCGTCGGCGGGATGCCCACCACCGAGGCCACCGCCATCACCTTCATCACGTTGTTCTGGTCGACGTTGATCATGCCCAGCACGCTGTCGAGCAGGAACTCGATGCGGTCGTTCAACTGCTGCTCGAACTCGCTCAGCGTGACCAGGTCCTTGTGCAGCAGGCCGATGCGCTTGGCCGCGTCCTCGCCGAACCAGTCCGGCGCCGCATCGTCCAGGTAGGTGGCCAGGCGCAGCAGGCCGTGGCCGGCGTTGTGCATGCCGCCCAGGCGCCGGCCCATGTCGCCGACGTCGTGCAGCATCCGCTCCAGGTGCCGCGACTTGTGCCGCGCATGCGGCCGGTCGAACGCCACCCGCGTGGTCTCGGTGATCTGCGCCTCCAGCGCCTCCAGGCGATCGGCCAGGCGCCCGACCAATTGATCGAGCAGGCGCAGCAGCAGGTCGTCGCTGCTACGACAGGGGCTGTGCTGCAACTGCGCGGCCACCGCGTCCAGCGAGGCCGTCGGCTGCTCGCGCTGGGTCACCAGCACCCGCGGCGACACCGCGAAACCGAGCGGCGCGGTCGGACCGTCCTCGTCCTGGAAGCGCGGCACGTTGAGGAACAGCACCTCGCCTTCCACCCGCACCCGGCTGCTGAACTCGATCTCGCCGATGGCCGCGCGCGTCGGCACCGCGAACCCGACCTTCTCGTCGACCTCGGCCAGCTCCGCCTCGCTCGGCCGGCACAGGTCCACCCAGCACACCGGCGTGTCGGAGGTGCCGCCGAGGCGATGGATGGTGATCATCGGGACAGGCTCGCGCAGGAAAGGCCGCGAGCATCCGTCAGCGCGCGCGGAGCGTCAACGCCCGCTGCGCGCACCGGTTCAGGCGCTGCGCCGCTTCAACGCGTAGCCCACGCCCAGCAGCAGGAACCACACCGGGCTGGCGAACAGCGCCTGGCGGGTGTCGGCCTGCAGGGTCAGCAGCGCCAGCACGAAGGCGAAGAACGCCAGGCACACGTAGCACATGACCACCCCGCCAGGCATCTTGAACGCGGAGGCCGCATGCAGCTGCGGGCGCTTGCGCCGGTAGGCGATGTAGGCGCACAGGATCAGCGACCAGACGAACATGAACAGCACTGCGGCCAGCGTGGTGACCAGGGTGAAGGCGGTGACCAGGTTCGGAATCAGGTACATCAGCACGGTGCCGCCGAGCAGGCAGGCGCAGGAGAACAGCAGCCCGCGCGCCGGCACCGCCGCGCGCGAGAGCCGGGCGAAGCCGCGCGGCGCGTGGCGCTCCTCGGCCAGGCCGTAGAGCATGCGGCTGGTGGAGAAGATGCCGCTGTTGGCCGAGGACGTGGCCGAGGTCAGCACCACGAAGTTGATCAGGCTGGCCGCGGCCGGCACGCCGGCCAGCACGAACAGCTCCACGAACGGGCTCTTGCCCGGCACCACCTCGCGCCACGGCGTCACCGCCATGATCGCCACCAGTGCCAGCACGTAGAACACCAGGATGCGCACGGGAATCGAGTTGATCGCCTTGGGCAGGTTGCGGCGCGGGTCGGCGGTCTCGGCGGCGGTGGTGCCGACCAGTTCGATGCCCACGAAAGCGAACACCGCGATCTGGAAGCCGGCGAAGAACCCGCCCAGCCCCATCGGGAACATGCCGCCGTCGTTCCACAGGTTGGCCAGCGAGGCCACGTGCCCGGACGGCGACTGGAAGCCCCAGGCGACCAGCCCGGCGCCGGTGAGGATCAGCGCGCAGATCGCCACGATCTTGATCAGTGCGAACCAGAATTCCATCTCGCCGAACAGCTTCACCGTCACCAGGTTCAGCCCCAGCAGCAACAGCACGCACAGCATCGCCGGGATCCACGGCGCCAGCGTCGGGAACCAGAACTGCGCGTAGGCGGCGATCGCGATCACGTCGGCGATGGCGGTGATGATCCAGCAGAACCAGTAGGTCCAGCCGCAGAAGAACCCGGCCCAGGGCCCCAGCAGATCGGTGGAGAAGTCGATGAACGACTTGTACTCCAGGTTCGACAGCAGCAGTTCGCCCATCGCGCGCATCACGAAGAACAGCATCACGCCGATGATCAGGTACACGAACAGGATCGACGGCCCGGCCAGGCTGATGGTCTTGCCCGAGCCCATGAACAGGCCGGTGCCGATCGCTCCGCCGATCGCGATCAACTGCAGGTGGCGGTTGGACAGGCTGCGCTGCAGGTGGTCGGGCTGGGCGGACGGATCGGTCATGGGCGCAGGCCATCGCGAGGGATTAGCCTGCAAACATAGAAGATGGCGGCAGCGCGCGCCAGCCGCGCGTGCGCCGGACGGCGCCCGCGGCGGCGCGGACGACGCCGCAGG
>NZ_AQOI01000170.1:0-4681 GCF_000364665.1 Xanthomonas sp. SHU 199 | reverse complement strand
AGGCCAGGTGTGGCGGCAGGTCGGAGCCGAGCAGCGACAGCGGCGCCAGCGCGCCGAGCAGGGTCAGCGCGGCCAGCAGCCAGCGCGAGGGGCGCCAGTCAAGCCGGCATGGCGCGGATGGAAGCGATGAGATCGGCGGCGCGTGCATCGGGACAGGCCTCGTAGCCCATGAACCAGCGCCACAACTTATCGTCCTCGCAATCGAGCAGGTATAGGAAAACCCCGCGCTCGTCCTCGGAAGCCTCCCCCCAACGCCGGTCCAGGTAGCGGCCGAACAACTGGTCCAGTTCGCGCATGCCGCGCCGGCAGCGCCAGCGCAGCTTCTTCAGTTCGGTGGTCTCGTCCATCGCATGCGCCCTTGCCTGGAGGCGGCGCCGCACGGCAGCCGCCGAAAACGAACGCGGCACCGAACCCGAAAGCCGGTGCCGCGCGGTCGGCGGGCAGGCCCGCCGCGTGGAACGTGCGCCGCTGCGATCAGGCGCGGCGCGCCATCATCAGCTTCTTGATCTCGGCGATCGCCAGCGCCGGGTTCAGCCCCTTCGGGCAGGTCCGCGCGCAGTTCATGATGGTGTGGCAGCGGTACAGCTTGAACGGATCTTCCAGATCGTCCAGGCGCGCACCGGTATCCTCGTCGCGCGAGTCGATGATCCAGCGGTAGGCCTGCAGCAGGATCGCCGGGCCCAGGTAACGCTCGCCGTTCCACCAGTAGCTCGGGCAGCTGGTCGAGCAGCACGCGCACAGGATGCACTCGTACAGGCCGTCGAGCTTCTTGCGGTCCTCCGGCGACTGCAGCCGCTCGCGGTCCGGCGGCGGCGGGGTCTGGGTGCGGATCCACGGCTTGATCGAGGCGTACTGCGCGTAGAAGTGGGTCAGGTCCGGCACCAGATCCTTGACCACGCTCATGTGCGGCAGCGGGTAGATCGGCACTTCCTTCTTGCCGCAGTCGCTGATCGCCTTGGTGCAGGCCAGCGTATTGGTGCCGTCGATGTTCATCGCGCACGACCCGCAGATGCCTTCGCGGCACGAGCGGCGGAAGGTCAGGGTCGGGTCGATCTCGTTCTTGATCTTGATCAGCGCGTCCAGAACCATCGGGCCGCACGCGTCCAGGTCCACCTCGTAGGTGTCGGTCCGCGGGTTGCTGTCGTCGTCCGGATTCCACCGGTAGACCTTGAAGGTCCGCACGTTCTTCGCGCCCTTGGCGGGAAAGTGCTTGCCCTTGCCGATCTTGGAATTCTTGGGGAGGGTGAACTCTGCCATGGCTTTTAAATCCGGGATTGGGGATTAGGGATTGGGGAGGCGTTGAGAGCAGGAAGCGAAGTGTTCGAATCCCGAATCACCAATCCCCAATCCCGGCTTTGGTCAGTAAACGCGCGGCTTCGGCGGCACCACGTCCACGTCCTTGCTGAGCGTGTACATGTGCACCGGGCGGTAGTCGAAGCTGCACTGGCCCTTGTCGTCGACGGTGACCAGCGTGTGCTTCTGCCAGTTGACGTCGTCGCGGTCGGGGAAATCCTCGTGGGCGTGCGCGCCGCGGCTTTCCTTGCGCTGTTCGGCCGAGTTGATCGTCGCCACCGCGTTGAGCAGCAGGTTGTTCAGCTCGTAGGTCTCGATCAGGTCGGAATTCCACACCAGCGAGCGGTCGGACACCTTGACGTCCTCGAAGCTGGCGAAGATGTCGGCCATCTTGTCCACGCCTTCCTTCAGCGTCTTGCTGGTGCGGAACACCGCCGCGTCGGACTGCATGGTGCGCTGCATCTTGTCGCGGATCACCGAAGTCGGGGTGCTGCCGTTGGCGTTGCGCAGCTTGTCCAGCAGGCCCAGCGCCTTGTCGCAGGCGTCGCCCGGCAGGCCCTTGTGCGGCGCGCCGGTCTTGATCGTCTCGGCGCAGCGGTTGGCCACCGCGCGGCCGAACACCACCAGGTCCAGCAGCGAGTTGGAGCCCAGGCGGTTGGCGCCGTGCACCGACACGCAGGCGGCCTCGCCGATGGCGTACAGGCCCGGCACCACGGCATCGGGGTTGTCGCCGTCCTTGCGCACCACTTCGCCGTGGTAGTTGGTCGGGATGCCGCCCATGTTGTAGTGCACGGTCGGGATCACCGGGATCGGCTGCTTGTGCACGTCGACACCGGCGAAGATGCGCGCGCTCTCGGCGATGCCGGGCAGCTTCTCGTCGATCACGCCCGGGCCGAGGTGGGTCAGGTCGAGCAGGATGTGGTCCTTGTGCTCGCCGACGCCGCGGCCTTCGCGGATTTCGATGGTCATCGAACGCGACACCACGTCGCGCGAGGCCAGATCCTTGTAGTGCGGCGCGTAGCGCTCCATGAAGCGCTCGCCGCTGCTGTTGCGCAGGATGCCGCCTTCGCCGCGCACGCCTTCGGTGATCAGGCAGCCGGCGCCGTAGATGCCGGTCGGGTGGAACTGCACGAACTCCATGTCCTGCATCGGCAGGCCGGCGCGCATCACCAGGCCGCCGCCGTCGCCGGTGCAGGTGTGCGCCGAGGTGGCGCTGAAGTAGGCGCGGCCGTAGCCGCCGGTGGCCAGCACCACGCCGTGGGCGCGGAACAGGTGCAGCGAGCCTTCGGCCATGTCCAGGGCGAGCACGCCGCGGCAGGCGCCTTCCTCGTCGAAGATCAGGTCGAGCGCGAAGTACTCGATCATGAAGCGCGCGTTGTGCGCCAGCGACTGCTGGTACAGCGTGTGCAGCATGGCGTGGCCGGTGCGGTCGGCGGCGGCGCAGGTGCGCTGCGCGGACGGGCCTTCGCCGTACTTGGTGGTCATGCCGCCGAACGGACGCTGGTAGATCTTGCCGTCCTCGGTGCGGCTGAACGGCACGCCGTAGTGCTCCAGCTCGATGATGGCCGGGATCGCCTCGCGGCACATGTACTCGATGGCGTCCTGGTCGCCCAGCCAGTCCGAGCCCTTGATGGTGTCGTAGAAGTGGTAGCGCCAGTCGTCCTCGCCCATGTTGCCGAGCGCGGCGGAGATGCCGCCCTGCGCGGCCACGGTGTGCGAACGGGTCGGGAAGACCTTGGTCAGGCAGACGGTCTGCAGGCCCTTCTGGGCCAGGCCGAAGGTGGCGCGCAGGCCGGCGCCGCCGGCGCCGACCACGACCATGTCGTACTTGTGTTCGGTGATCTTGTAAGCGGACATCGAATCTGAGTTCCTGTTCCGGGCGCCGATCAGGCGCTGCCCAGCGCGATGCGGGCGACCGCGAATACACCGACGATCGCGCCGAGCACGGCGACGAACTTCACCGTGGTCTGCAGCGCCAGGGCCAGCAGCGAGTTGTGTACGTAATCTTCGAGAATGACCTGCAGGCCGATCTGCGCGTGCCAGAACATCGCGATCAGGAAGCCGACCAGCAGCACCGCGTTCCACGGCTTGGCCACCGCTTCGGTGGCGGTGACGTAGTCGGCGCCGAGCAGGCTCAGCACGAACACCAGGAACCACACGGTCAGGCCGACCAGCGCGGTGGCGGTCAGCCGCTGCAGCACGAAATGCTCGGTGCCGGACTTGGCCGCGCCCAGGCCGCGGACGTTCTTCAGGGGGGTGCGATAGCGGCTCATGCGGCGGCTCCGTGGAGGACGTAGGCCCAGATCAGCGCCACGATCACCAGGCTGCCGACCACCGACATCCAGCTGCTGCGCACGAACGCGGGAATGCTGTAGCCATGGCCGAAGTCCTGCACGATGTGGCGCAGGCCGTTGCACAGGTGGTAGGCGAAGGCCCAGCTCCAGGCGAACAGGAATACCTGGCCGTACCAGGCGCCGGCCATGCCGCGGAAGCAGTTCCAGGACGCCGGGCCGAGCATCAGCACCAGCAGCGCGGCGGCGATGATCAGGGCACCGACCGACAGCACGATGCCGGTGGCACGGTGCAGGATGGAGGTGACCATCTGGATCTGCCAGCGATAGACCTGCAGATGCGGGGAAAGGGGACGTTCGCGCGTAGCCATTCGCTGGGCTCGTTGTCTCGGCTGGGCGGCGTGCTTAAGGCCGCGTTGGCTCAAAGCTGCTCAAAAATCGATGCAGCGTCCGTTTTTCTCCCAGTCGCCGTAGCGCGTCGGCTCGAGGCCGCCGCGCCCGCCGATCTCCCGCGGCGCAGGCTCGGTCTGCGGAGGGGTGTCCTCGGCGGGCCGCTGCGTTTCGGGATCGGACTCGGGTGTGGGGGTTGGTTGGCCTATCATGCGGGTCTCACAACTCGTCAATTTTAGTCCTCCCCTCTCGTGCCTGACAACCTGAATCTGGAATCCGGCGGTTTTTCCGCCTTGCCACACCTGCAATACGTCGCATTGCGCGGTCCGGATGCAGTGGCCTTCGCCCACGCGCAATTCGCCAACGACGTGCAGGCGCTGGCACCCGGGCAATGGCAATGGAACGCCTGGCTCACCGCCAAGGGCCGGGTGATCGCGGTGTTTGCGCTGCTGCGCCAGGCCGACGACGCCTTGCTGATGCTGCTGGCCGACGGCGGCGCCGACGAACTGGCAACGGCACTGGGCCGCTTCGTGTTCCGGCGCAAACTGCGCGTCACGGTCGAGGACACGCTGCATGCCTTCGGTCGTCTGAGCCTACCCGAGCAGGCCCGCGGCGCGGCGTCGACGCACGATGAGGCCGGCGTGATCGAACTGGACATGGGCGGCGACGGCCTGCCGCGCACCCTGCGCCTGGTGCCGACGCCGGCC
>NZ_AQOI01000169.1:0-3215 GCF_000364665.1 Xanthomonas sp. SHU 199 | reverse complement strand
GCGGCGTGGGCGCGCGCCGCACGCGTTGGCGCTGCCGCTGTCGCGCGCCGCGGCACGGGCAGGGCGATGACGTTGCCGCTCGCCGTGCCATCGCCGGTGTCGTCGCTGGCGAGCAAGGCGTCCACGTCCAGGTCCATGCCGCGCAGCGCCTCGCCGAGTTCGCCGGCCACGCGCTGCATGGCCAGATACTCGCGCAGATGCTGCGGCGAGGCGGTCAGCCAGTCCAGCAACTGCTGTTCCTGTTTCGCGTCCAGCGGCTGCATGCGTTGCACCGCATGCCAGTGCGCGGCATCGGCGATGGCACTGCGCGAAGAGAATGTGCTGTCGTTCACCAGCGGTCTCCGCTCTCGGCCAGCGCGCGGCGGCAGGCCGACAGCCCGCGCACCACATGTTTCTTGACCATGTGCGGCGATACGCCCATGCGTTCGGCGATCTGCTTGTAGCTCAGTCCGTCGCGGTACTGCATCACCAGCACCGCGCGGGTGCGCGCGGGCAGCTCGGCGAGCAGGGCCTGCAGGTGCTGCTGGCGCTGCCGCCGGTGTGCGCTGTCTTCCACGTCGTCTCCCGCCGCCAGCAATTGCGAGAACTGCTCCATCTCGTCGATGCGCAGCGGCGCCTGGCGGCGACGCGCGGCCTGTTCGCGCGCCAGGTTCTGCGCGACGGTGTACAGATAGGCTTCGGGATTGGCGATGGCCTCGCCCTGCTGCCGATGCGCGCGCAGCAACCGCAGATAGGTTTCCTGCACCATGTCCTCGGCGTCTTCGCGTGCGCCGCGGCGCACGAAGAAGCCGCGCAGCACCGGGCCGTGTTCCGCGAACATGCGCGCCCATGCGCGTTTGGGGTGAGCCGCCACCGAGCCTGCCTTGTCCCTGGGGTGCGGCGCAGGCTAGAAGCTGCAGATGACGGTTCGGTGACGTGGGGGCGGTGCATGTGGAAGAAGGCGGCGTTCGCCACTTCCTGTGGGAGTCGACTGTCATGCAGCCGCGACGCGCAACCTGGTGTGCGTTCCGAGGGCGCAATGCGTCGGGACTGAAGTCCCTCCCACAGTGCGCACGGTGGGCTCGCCGCCGCTCCTGCGAAGGCAAGGTGGATGCATCCCGCCGCGACCGCTAATGCGAATCGCGCGCCACCGCGTCGCCGCTGCCGCCCACCAGGAAATCCAGGTCGGCGCCCAGGTGCGCCTGTTGCACGTGCTCCACGTAGAGCTTGCTCCAGCCGCGCGGCGGCGCCGGCGGCGGGGTCCATTCGCTGCGCCGGCGCAGCAGTTCCTCGTCGCTGACTTCCAGGTGCAACGCGCGGCCGGGGACGTCGAGTTCGATGATGTCGCCGTCGCGCACCAGCGCCAGGGTGCCGCCGGCGGCGGCCTCCGGCGAGGCGTGCAGCACCACGGTGCCGTAGGCGGTGCCGCTCATGCGCGCATCGGAGATGCGCACCATGTCGGTGATGCCGGCGCGCAGCAGCTTCGGCGGCAACGGCATGTTGCCGACCTCGGCCATGCCCGGGTAGCCGCGCGGGCCGCAATGCTTGAGCACCATGATGCAGTCGGCGTCGATGTCCAGCGCCTCGTCGTCGATGCGCGCCTTGAAGTCCTCGATGCTCTCGAACACCACCGCGCGCCCGCGGTGCCGCAACAGGTGCGGCGAGGCGGCCGACGGCTTGATTACCGCACCGTCCGGCGCCAGGTTGCCGCGCAACACGGCGATGCCGGCCTCCGCGCGCACCGGCGCGTCCAGCGGGTGGATCACCTCGCGGTTCCAGCACGGCGCCTGCGCTACGTTCTCGCCCAGGCTGCGACCGTTGACGGTGCGCGCGTCCAGCGCCAGTTCGCTGCCGAGTTCGCGCATCACCGCCGGCAGCCCGCCGGCATAGTAGAAGTCTTCCATCAGGTACTGGCCGGACGGTTTGAGATTGACCAGGCACGGTAGCCGCGAGCCGAGCCGGTCCCAGTCGTCCAACTGCAGCGGCACGCCCACGCGGCCGGCCAGGGCGAGCAGGTGCAGCACCGCGTTGGTGGAGCCGCCGATCGCCGCATTGACCTTGATCGCATTGGCGAAGGCGTCGGCGGTGAGGATCTGCGACATGCGCAGATCCTCTTCCACCATCTGCACGATGCGCCGCCCGCTGAGCCGCGCCAGCCGCGCGCGGCGCGCATCCACCGCCGGGATCGCGGCGTTCTCCGGCAGCGACATGCCCAGCGCCTCGACCATGCTGGCCATGGTCGAGGCGGTGCCCATGGTCATGCAGCTGCCCTTGGAGCGCTGCATGCAGGCCTCGGCCTCGACGAAGTCGTCCTGGCTCAGGGTGCCGGCGCGGACCATCTCCGACATCTCGATCACGCCGGTGCCCGAGCCCAGCGGCTGCCCGCGCCAGTTGCCCGACAGCGACGGCCCGCCGGACACGCCGATGGTCGGCAGGTCCACGCTGGCCGCGCCCATCAGCAAGGACGGGGTGGTCTTGTCGCAGCCCATCAGCAGCACCACGCCGTCCAGCGGATTGGCGCGGATCGATTCCTCCACGTCCATGCTGGCCAGGTTGCGGAACAGCATCGCGGTGGGGCGCATCTGCGTCTCGCCCAGCGACATCACCGGGAACTCCAGCGGGAACCCGCCGGCCTCGTACACGCCCTTTTTGACGTGTTCGGCCAGTTCGCGCAGGTGGCCGTTGCACGGGGTCAGTTCCGACCAGGTGTTGCAGATGCCGATCACCGGGCGGCCATCGAACATGTCGTGCGGATGGCCGGCGCTCTTGAGCCAGCTGCGGTAGTAGAAGCCCTGCTTGCCTTCGCGCCCGAACCACGCCTGGCTGCGGCGCGGCGGTTTGCTGGGTGAGCCCATGTCGGCGGATTCCTCGAGTCCAGGACGCCGGGATCCGCCTTGTGCGCAAGCCGCCCCCGGATGCTTTACGCCGGGGATGCTAGCGGGCATATTGATACGTGAAAAATAG
Organism: Xanthomonas sp. SHU 199; assembly: GCF_000364665.1. Classification (NCBI taxonomy): domain Bacteria; kingdom Pseudomonadati; phylum Pseudomonadota; class Gammaproteobacteria; order Lysobacterales; family Lysobacteraceae; genus Xanthomonas; species Xanthomonas sp. SHU 199. The sequence continues at coordinate 272 of NZ_AQOI01000169.1, read as the reverse complement.
CAAATATCTCCGAATGGATATTTTTTTTCATATATCCAAATCCTATCCACCTAGAGCGAAACGGCATGGACAACTCGGCAAGCGCAGCGCCTTCCTCCCTCGGCAACGCAACCTACGGCAGCCTGCACGGGCGCCGCGTCTTCATCACCGGCGGTGGCTCCGGCATCGGCGCCGCGCTGGTCGAAGCCTTCGCCGCGCAGGGCGCGCAGGTGGCCTTCGTCGACGTCGCGGCCGAGGCCAGCGCCGCGCTGGCCGAGCGGCTGGCCGCGGCA
>NZ_AQOI01000168.1:0-6026 GCF_000364665.1 Xanthomonas sp. SHU 199 | reverse complement strand
TCACCCCAACCCCTCTCCCGGCGGGAGAGGGGCTCGCTACGCTGGCTTGCCGGTGATTTCGTTTTGTCTGTAAAGGACGCTTGACAGCCGACCTTGGCGCGCGCATTCTCCTGTCAAGCGTGCTTGACAGGGGAAAGGTCGGCACGGCATACGCGGCAGCCGCGAGGGTGCCGGATCGGGGATCGGCTGAGTATCGGGGACAGATGATGGGCAACTGCAGGCGCAACGCGATCGTGGTGCTGTGCGTGAGTCTGGCGCTGCTGGCGGCGGGGGCCTGGCTGCCGCTCGGCGGCAGCGACTATCTGCGTGGGGTATGCATGGGCGTCGGCATCGGCGGCCTGTTCATGGCGCTGCTGCTGTGGTGGTCGCGGGGCAGCCTGGCCGACAGCGCGCCGCGGGCGCTGGCGCGGCGCTACTACCGCGAGTTCTTCCCGCCGATGGGCGCCTACGTGGTGGTGATGCTGTTCTGGAAGCGCCTGCTCGACAGCGTCGACGCGCACTGGCTGCGCGTGGTGGTCGCGCTGCTGCCGGCATTGACGTTGGCGCTGGTGATCCGCGCGGTGGCGCGTTTCGTGCGCGACTCCGACGAACTGCAGCGGCGCATCGAGCTGGAGTCCATCGCCATCGCTGCCGGGCTGACCTGTGGCGTCTACATGGCCGCCGGCTTCCTGCAGGCGGCGCAGGTCATCGCGGTGCCGGCCTCGAGCGCGATGCTGTGGGTGTTTCCCGCGCTGTGCATGACCTATGGGGTGGTCAAGGTCGCGAACGCGCGCCGCTACCAATGAACAGCCGCATCCGCGAACTGCGCGAGGCGCACGGCTGGTCGCAGGGCGAACTGGGCGAGCGGCTGGGCGTGTCGCGACAGACCATCAATGCGCTGGAGACCGGCAAGTACGATCCGAGCCTGCCGCTGGCGTTCCGTATCGCGCGGCTGTTCGCGCACAGCATCGAGCAGGTGTTTCTGTTCGATGAAGGCGAGTAACCGCGTACTCCGTTCCATGCCCCACCGGGCACCGACGACGCCATGTTCCGGCATGGCATTCTGCAAGCCATGAACTCAAGGATGCGAACCATGCGACACCCCTCCCGGCCGTTCGCCATCGCGGCGGCCACCCTGTTGCTCGCCGCCTGCCAGGCGGCCCAGGCACCGACGCCGCAGACGTCCGAACGCAGCTACGGCGCGCTGCGCTTCCACCCGTGCACGCTGACCAATCCGGTGGCCTCCAACAACGTGCCGGCGCAGTGCGCGCGCATGGCGGTGGCGGAGAATCCGGCGGCGCCGAACGGCCGCAAGATCGAACTCAACATCGCCTGGCTGCCGGTCACCGGCGAGGGCGGCAGCGACCCGGATCCGGTGTTCTTCCTCGCCGGCGGTCCCGGCCAGGCCGCTACCCAGGTCGCCAGCATCGTCGACATGGCGCTGCGCGAGACCCGCAAGCGCCGCGACGTGTTCCTGATCGACCAGCGCGGCACCGGCCAGTCCAATCCGCTGAGCTGCCTGGGACCGGACGGCAAGGAGATGCCGCTGGCCGATCCGGCACGCGCGCCCACCGCGAACGAACTGGTCGATTACGCGCGGCGCTGCGCGCAGTCGCTGCAGGGCCGCGCGGATCCTCGCTACTACACCACCACCCAGGCGATCGGCGATCTGGATGCGGTGCGCGCCGCGCTGGGCGTGGACAAGATCAACCTGATCGGCGGCTCCTACGGCACCCGCGTCGCCCAGCAGTACGCGCGCCGCTACGCGCCGCACGTGCGCAGCGTGGTTATCGATGGCGTGGCGCCAAACGACCTGGTGGTCGGCGGCGAGTTCGCCACCACCTTCGAGGATGCGATCGCCCTGCAGGCCGAGCAGTGCAAGGCCGATCCGGCTTGCGCCAAGCGCTTTCCCGCCGATACCCGCACGCAGTTGCGCGCAGTGGTGGAGCGGCTGCGGCAGGCGCCGGTGGAGGTGGACTACCGCGATCCGGCCAGCGGCCAGAGCCGCCACGACCGGGTCACCGCCGACACCGTCACCAGCCTGGCGTTCTCGTTCTCCTACGCGCCGCAGACCGCGTCGCTGCTGCCGCTGGTGCTGGACGAAGCGGCCAACGGCCGCTACGGGCCGCTGATGTCGCTGGCAAAGATGATGGGCGGGCAACTGGACGGGCAGATGAATCGCGGCATGCAGTGGTCGGTGATCTGCGCCGAGGACGCCGACCGCTACCGCGCGCCGCAGACGCACGACACGCTGCTCGGTCCGGAAGTGGCGCAGATGTTCTTCGCGCCCTGCCCGGTGTGGCCCACCGGCACCCGGCCGGCCGACTTCACCGCGCCGTTCACCTCGACCTTGCCGGTGCTGCTGACCTCCGGCCAGCTGGATCCGGTGACGCCGCCGCGCTACGCCGAGCGCGTGCTCAAGGGCCTGCCCAACGGCCGCCACCTGGTGGTGCGTGGCCAGGGCCACGGCACCATGACCCTGGGCTGCATGCCCAAGCTGCTCGGCCAGTTCTTCGAGACCGCCGATGCCAAGCACCTCGATGCCACCTGCCTGGACGCGATGAGCGGCGTGCCGGCCTTCACTTCATTCAACGGATGGGAACCATGAGCTGCGCAGCGTTCGACAGGGAGGGGCAGGCATGATCGTCGCCGACAATCTGCACAAGGCATTCAAGACCCGCGCCGGCGCCGTGCAGGCGGTGCAAGGGGTCAGCTTCCAGGCTGCCGACGGCCAGATCACCGGCCTGCTCGGTCCCAATGGCGCCGGCAAGACCACCACCTTGCGCATGCTGTACACGCTGATGGCGCCGGACCAGGGCCAGGTGCGCGTGGACGGCGTCGACGTGGGCCAGGATCCGATGGCGGTGCGGCGCGCGCTGGGCGTGCTGCCGGATGCGCGTGGCGTGTACAAGCGGTTGACCGCGCGCGAGAACATCGCCTACTTTGGAGAGCTGCACGGGCTGTCGGCGGCACGTATCGCCGAGCGTACCCGGTTGCTGTCGAAGGCGCTGGACATGGACGACATCCTCGACCGCCAGACCGAAGGCTTCAGCCAGGGCCAGCGCACCAAGACCGCGATCGCCCGCGCGCTGGTCCACGACCCGCGCAACGTGATCCTGGACGAACCCACCAACGGCCTGGACGTGATGACCACGCGCGCATTGCGCGGCTTCCTGCGCGAGCTGCGCGAGGAAGGGCGCTGCGTGATCTTCTCCAGCCACATCATGCAGGAGGTGGCGGCGCTGTGCGATCGCATCGTCATCATCGCCAAGGGCACGGTGGTGGCCGCCGGTACCGCCGATGAACTGCGCGCCCTGACCGGCGAACCCAATCTGGAAGACGCCTTCGTCAAGGCGATCGGTAGCGACGAGGGACTGCACGCATGAGCCTGCTCCGTACCGTATTCACCGTGATGCGCAAGGAATTGCGCGACCTCTCGCGCGATCGCCGCACCCTGGCGCTGGCGCTGCTGCTGGGCCCGCTGCTGTATCCGGCGCTGATCCTGGGCATGGGCGCGCTGGCCGAGAGCCGCGTGCGCACCCAGATCGACAAGCCGCTGGACATTCCGGTGATCGGCCGCGAACGCGCGCCGAACCTGGTGGCCTTCCTCGCCGCGCAGGGCTTGAACGCGGTCGCGCCGCCGAAGGACCTGACCGGCGCGATCCGCAGCCAGGACGTGGACCTGGCGCTGAAGATCGACGAGGACTACGCCAACGCCTGGCACGAAGGACGCCCGGCGCTGGTGGAGATCATCAAGGACAGCACCCGCCGCGACGCCGACATCCCGACCCAGCGGGTGCAGGCCGCGCTGAGCATGTACGGCCAGCAGGTCGGGGCCTTGCGCCTGCTGGCGCGCGGCATCGACTCGCAGGTGTCGCGGCCGCTGGACGTGGCGCTGCAGGATCTGGCCACACCCGAAGCCAAGCGCGGTGCATTGCTGGCGATGCTGCTGCCGGTGCTGCTGACCATCACCTCGTTCATCGGCGGCGCGTACCTGATCCTGGACGCCACCGCCGGCGAACGCGAGCGGCAATCGCTGGAGCCGCTGCTGGCCACCCCGGCCTCGCGCAGCGCCATCGTCAGCGGCAAGATCGCCGCGGCCTGCGTGGTCGGCCTGGTGTCGCTGCTGCTGACCCTGCTCGCGTTCAAGCTCAGCGCGCAGGTGGCCAGCGGCATCGGCCGCCAGCTCAACGTCAGCTTCGTGGCCATGCTGCAGATGCTGTTCGTGCTGCTGCCGATGCTGTTCATCGGCACCTCGCTGCTGACCTATCTGGCGGCCGCGGCCAAGAGCATGAAGGAAGCGCAGAGCCACATGACCTGGCTGATGCTGCTGCCGATGCTGCCGGGCTATGCGTTGATGGTGTATCCGCTGAAGACCACGCTGTGGCAGTTCGCGGTGCCGTTCCTGGCGCAGAACCAGATGTTGATGAAGATCATCCGCCGCGAGACGATCGATCCGCAGATCTGGGCGGTGTACCTGCTCACCGGTTTCGGCCTGGCCGCGGTGCTGTGGCTGGCGGCGGTGCGCCGCTACCGGCAGGAACAGCTGGCGATCTCCAGCTGAGCAGGAGGCGGCGCGCGGGCCGGGTCCGCGCGCTGCACGCCCGTCGTCGCGGAGCCGCGCAGGAAACGCGATCGTGATGCACACTCGCTGCGCGCAGCGGCGTTGTCCGTCCTGCCGATGCTTCCTCCGCAGCGAGCCTTTGCATGTCTCCAGATCCACACGATGCCCCAGCAATGATGGCGGCCGGCGGCAGGCGCCTGCTGGTGCTGGGCGAGGCGCGCATCCTGCAGCCGGGAAGGGTGCGCTGGCTGCGGGCGCTGCTCTGGGCGATCGCGTTGCTGGCGCTGATGATCGTCGTGGCGACGGCGGTGCCGCTGCTGTGCGCCAGGCTGCTTCCGCCGGGCGCGGATCGGCTCGCGCCGTATGCGACGGCGCTGACGGCCGCCGTGTTCTACGCAATCGCGGTGCGCCTGGGCGAGCGGCGCTGGCCGGCGGAACTCGCCTGGCGCGCCGCGCCCTTGCAGTTGGGCGTGGGGCTGCTGTTGGGGGCGGCCATGTTCGCGGCGGTGATGGCGATCATGGCGGCGTTCGGCGTCTACACGATCCGCTGGACCGGGGCGGCGCCGGTGTGGGCGCCGCTCGGGAAGGCGTTGCAGGCCGGCGTGGTGGAAGAGCTGATGTTGCGCGCGATCCTGTTGCGGCTGCTGTGGCGCGCGTTCGGGCCATGGTTGGCGTTCGCGCTGTCGGCGCTGCTGTTCGGCCTGGCCCACCTCGGCAATCCGAACGCGAGCGTGTTCGCCGCATTGTGCATCGCGGTGGAGGCGGGCGTCATGCTGGGCGCGTTCTATGTGCTCAGCGGCCGGCTCTGGGTCTCCATCGGCGTGCATGCGGCCTGGAACTTCACCCAGGGCTATCTGTTCGGCGCGGCGGTATCGGGGACCGACATGGGGCCGGCGATCGCGCGCAGCACGGCGCAGGCCGGGATGCTGGAATGGTTGAGCGGTGGCGCGTTCGGTCCGGAGGCCTCGCTGCCCGGCTTGCTGGTGTGCACGGTGGTGGGCGCGATCGCGACCTGGATGGCCTGGCGCAAGGGGCGCTTCGGCGTCTCCGCGCGCAGTGCTGGCATGACACCGACGTCCTGATCGCGCTTGTCGACGTGTTGCGGTCGGCGCGGTGTTGCGCCTGAGCGTTCTCTGCGCGCCCGGCCGCTGCCGGGCACGCAGGTGTCATTGATGGGCTCAGCCGCCGGGATTGAACGCCAGCGTGCGGCGGGTGGTCACCGGCGCGCCGACCGGTTCGAAGCGCCAGCGCTTGGTGGCGTTCAACGCCTCGCGGTCGAACACCCGCGGCGGCGTGGAGCGCAGCACGCGCGCATTGGTGACCGCGCCGTCGGTGCCGACGGTGATCTCCACCAGCACTTCGCCCGCGGTACCCGAGCGCAGTGCTTCGGGCGGATAGCGCGGCGCCGGGGTGCTGATCGGGCGCAGCGTTTGTGCGGTGGCGGCAGCGGCCGGCGCGGCCGCGGGGGCTGCTGCCGGTGCCG
>NZ_AQOI01000167.1:0-1926 GCF_000364665.1 Xanthomonas sp. SHU 199 | reverse complement strand
TTAGGGGCGACATGTCCAGATACAAGGAGCGGCTTCGGCCGCGATGGACTTTCCCAGGCAAGCCCATCGCGGCTGAAGCCGCTCCGACGAGAGCGTTACGCAGAATTCAACTGTGCCCGCGTCCAGCGCACGATCTCGGCGGTGCCGATGGCGCCGCTGTGTCGGCCGAGCTCACGACCTTGCCGCAGCAGTAGCAGCGTCGGGATGCTGCGGATGCCGAAGCGCCCGGCCAACGCCGGCTGCGCGTCGCTGTCCAGCTTGCCCAGGCGCAGCCGCGGCTCGAGCTGCGCGGCCGCGGCCGCGAAGTGCGGGGCCATGGTCCGGCATGGGCCGCACCATGGCGCCCACACGTCCACCAGCAACGGCAGCTCGCTGCGCTCGGCATGCGCGGCAAACGTCTCGGCGGTCAGCGTGACCGGTGTGGCGTCGAACAAGCCACGATGGCAGCGTCCGCATTGCGGCGCGTCCGCCAGTTTCGCCTCCGGCACCCGGTTGAGCGCGGCGCAGTGCGGGCAGGCGACATGCAGCAGCGTGGTCATGCGCCGGCCTCGATGCTCTTGTCGCCGAGCAGCACGGTGCCTTGCGCATCCTTGACCGTGACCTGCACGTCGATGCCCTGGCGCACGCTCTGGGTGACCACACAGAACTGCTCGAACTGCGCCAGGATCCGTTCCAGCTGCGCATAGTCCTGGTTGGCGCCGGGCAGTTGCAGTTCCACCGAGGCCTGCGGAATGCGCCAGAACCCTTCCGGATTGCGCATCGGCGTGGCGGTGATGTGCGCGACCACCCCGGCCGGATCGTTCTTGTACTTGCGCATCGCGAACAGCAGGCTGGCGGCCAGGCAATTGGCCATGCCGGCCAGCAGGATGCGCGTGGGATTGGGGCCGCGCTCCTGGCCCAGCGGCGCGGTTTCGTCGCTCAACCAGGGCTCCAGCGCGGTTTCGTCGAAGCGAATGCGGAACGCGAAGTCCGTGTCCTGCTCGAGGGTGACGCGGATCGGATCGCCGATGGGCATCGCGGAAACTCCACTTCGCAGAAAGGGATTTCGACTCTACGCCGGCACCGGTAACGGCGTGTGGACGCAGCCTTGCGCTCACGCCGCCGCTTCGCGCCGTGCCAGCGGGTAGTACAACAGCGGGATGACCAGCAGGGTCAGCGCGGTGCTGACCAGGATGCCGAACAGCAGCGCCACCGCCAGGCCATTGAAGATCGGATCGTCGAGGATGAACAGCGCGCCCAGCATCGCCGCCAGGCCGGTCAGCACGATCGGTGGTGCGCGCACCGCACAGGCCTCGATCACCGCCTGTTCGGCGCTGCGTCCCTGCGCCAGGGCATGACGGATGAAGTCCACCAGCAGGATCGAATTGCGCACGATGATGCCGGCCAGGGCGATCATGCCGATCATGCTGGTCGCGGTGAACTGCGCGCCGAGCAGGGCATGACCCGGCATCACCCCGATCACCGTCAGCGGAATCGGCGCCATGATCACCAGCGGCAGCAGATAGCTGCGGAACTGCGCCACCACCAGCAGATAGATCAGCAACAGGCCCACCGCGTAGGCGATGCCCATGTCGCGGAAGGTCTCGTAGGTGATCTGCCATTCGCCGTCCCATTTCACCGCGAAGTCGGCGGTGTCGACCGGCGGCGCGATGAAATGCTGCTGCAGCGTCTGCCCATCGAGCCGGTGGCCGCGCAGTTGCCCGACCAGGTCGAACATGCCGTATAGCGGGCTGTCCAGGCGTCCGGCTTCGTCGCCGGTGACGTACACCACCGGCCGCAGGTCCTTGTGCGCGATGCTGTCGTCCCAGGGCAGGCGCTGCACCGCGACCAGTTCCGACAGCGGCACCAGTTGCCCATCGCCGCCGCGCACGCGCAGCGCCAGCAGGCGGGCGCTGGCGGCCTGCGCGGCGCCCGGCAGGCGCAGCA
>NZ_AQOI01000166.1:0-1200 GCF_000364665.1 Xanthomonas sp. SHU 199 | reverse complement strand
AAGGGTAAGTTCGAGCGCACCAAGCCGCACGTCAACGTCGGCACCATCGGTCACGTCGACCACGGCAAGACCACGCTGACCGCGGCGCTGACCAAGATCGGCGCAGAGCGCTTCGGCGGCGAGTTCAAGGCGTACGACGCGATCGACGCGGCGCCGGAAGAGAAGGCGCGCGGCATCACGATCTCGACCGCCCACGTGGAATACGAATCCCCGACGCGCCACTACGCGCACGTGGATTGCCCGGGTCACGCGGACTACGTCAAGAATATGATCACCGGTGCGGCGCAGATGGACGGCGCGATCCTGGTGTGCTCGGCCGCTGACGGCCCGATGCCGCAGACCCGCGAGCACATCCTGCTGTCGCGTCAGGTCGGTGTGCCGCACATCGTGGTGTTCCTGAACAAGGCCGACATGGTCGACGACGCCGAGCTGCTCGAGCTGGTCGAGATGGAAGTGCGCGAGCTGCTGAGCAAGTACGACTTCCCGGGCGACGACACCCCGATCATCCACGGTTCGGCGCGTCTGGCGCTGGAAGGCGACCAGAGCGAGATTGGCGTGCCGGCGATCCTGAAGCTGGTGGACGCGCTGGATTCGTTCATCCCGGAGCCGCAGCGCGACGTGGACAAGCCGTTCCTGATGCCGGTGGAAGACGTGTTCTCGATCTCGGGCCGCGGCACCGTGGTGACCGGTCGTATCGAGCGCGGCATCATCAAGGTGGGCGACGAAATCGAAATCGTCGGCATCCGTGCGACGCAGAAGACCACCGTGACCGGCGTGGAAATGTTCCGCAAGCTGCTGGACCAGGGCCAGGCGGGCGACAACGCGGGCCTGCTGCTGCGCGGCACCAAGCGTGACGACGTGGAGCGCGGCCAGGTGCTGTGCAAGCCGGGTTCGATCAAGCCGCACACCGAGTTCGAAGCCGAGGTGTACGTGCTGTCGAAGGACGAGGGCGGCCGTCACACCCCGTTCTTCAAGGGTTACCGTCCGCAGTTCTACTTCCGCACCACCGACATCACCGGTGCGGTGCAGCTGCCGGAAGGCGTGGAAATGGTGATGCCGGGCGACAACGTCAAGATGGTGGTGACGCTGATCAACCCGGTGGCGATGGACGAAGGCCTGCGCTTCGCGATCCGCGAAGGCGGCCGCACCGTCGGCGCCGGCGTGGTGGCCAAGATCATCAAGTAATGCCCTCCGGCGGCG
>NZ_AQOI01000165.1:0-4198 GCF_000364665.1 Xanthomonas sp. SHU 199 | reverse complement strand
GTTGGAGGCCCTCGGCGAACTGCAGGCGCAGCCGCCGGCCCACAGCACCCTGGGCGGGCTGCGCGGACGCCGCCACCTGCGCGACGTGCAGACCGCCCTGCTGCAGGCGCTGCGCGCCACCCACGGCGCGCAGGCGACCCTGGCAGCGCAGCAGGCCGACACCTTCGACCTGCTCGGCCTGCTGTACGGCGAGATCGAGCGCGAGGTACGCCCCGACGCGCCGGCCGCGGCGCTGCTGGAACGCCTGCAGGTGCCGCTGGTGCGCGCCGCGCTGCAGGATCCGGCGTTCTTCGCGCGCAGCCGGCACCCAGCGCGGGAACTGCTCAATGCCGTCGCCGAATCCGGCGCCACCTGGCTGGGCGAAGAGGACAGCGATCCGACGCTGCTGCTCAAGCTCAACCAGGCCGTGGACCGCGTGATCGAGGAGTACGAAGGCGACGAGACCGTCTTCGAGCAGGCCCACCAGGAGATCCAGGCGCAGCAGCGCAGCCTGGCGCACAAGGCCGAGATCGCCGAGCGCCGGCACGTCGAGGCCGCGCGCGGCAAGGAACGGCTGGAGCTGGCCAAGCAGACCGCGACCGCCACCCTGGAGGCGCTGTGCAGCGCCCAGCAACCGCCGGGTTTCGTGCAGACCCTGCTGCAGCAGGCCTGGTCCGACGTGCTGGTGCTGACCCTGCTGCGTCAGGGCGAGGACTCGGAGACCTGGCGCGAGCGCATCGGCCTGGCCGAGCGCATCGCCGAGGTCACCTGCCGCAGCGAGGGCGCCTCCGATGCGGCCCTGGCCGAGCGCGTGGGCCAGGCGCTGCTGCAGGTGGGCTACCACCAGCAGGAAGCCGAGGCCATCGCTCGCCGCCTGTCCACGCCCGGCGGCACCGACGCCACCACCTCGCGCACCGAACTCAGCGTGCGGCTGAAGGCGCGCACCCGCCTCGGCGAGCAGGGCGAGGACGGCGAGCGCCCCTCGCTGCCGCCGCGCAACGAGGCCGAACAGGCCGCGTATGCGCGGCTGCGTACGCTGCCGTTCGGCACATGGTTCGAATTCGTCGTCAACCAGCAAGGCGACCTGAAGCGGCAGCGCCTGTCCTGGTACAGCCCGATCACCGAGCGTGCGTTGTTCGTCAACCAGCGCGGGCAGAAGGCCGCCGAACACACGCTCGACGGATTGGCGCGGCTGCTGGCGCAGGGACAGGCGCGCATCGTCAGCGAGGACCGCGCCCGCCTTATCGACCGCGCCTGGCAGGCCGCGGTGCGCGCGCTGCGCACCCTGGCCGGCGTTCCCGCCGCCGACGACGCCATGGAGGGCGCATGAGCGCAGACGCTCGCCGATCGCCGCGCCTCCAGGTTCCGGACATGGTGCCGGTGCTGGACCTGATGGAAGACGCCGTGGTCGGCCGCCTCGGCAACGTCTCCGAACACGGCATGCTGCTGCTCGCCTCGGCACCGCTGCACGAGGACGCGCTGTACCAGTTGCGCTTCGCGATACCGCACGCCGACCGCGACGTGCAGATCGATATCGGCGCGCACCTGTTGTGGAGCGAACCCTCGCACGCACCGGGCCAGGCCTGGGCCGGCTTCCGCTTCCTGACCATTTCCCCCGCGCATCGTGACCTGTTGCGGCAGTGGATCAACGCTGCGACCGGCGGCTAGCGGCATCAACCTCGCTGGTGTGGCTACTGGTCCCTGTGACGGGATCAGCCGCGACCGGCATTCCCGGGAACGCCTCGGTGGCGGCTGAAGCCGCTCCTGCGACGGCCATTCGCGGCCGTTGCGCGATCGGCCGCAAAGAGTCTCCGGCGGATCGACAAAGCCCCGCGTCGCCGGCGTAGCTTCGGCATCGCATGCCATGCATAGGCCGTCCGTGCACGTCCACACGCCTGCACCGTTTCCGGCACACTTGGCGCCCCCGTTTCCGCATCGCCGAACGAGTCCGCCGCCATGCCCCAGCACGATCCAAGCGCCCTGTATCCCGACCACCTGCGCACCCTGACCCGACGCGCCGACGAAGCGCTGGCGCGCGGTGGCTTCGACCACCTGGTGGTCCCGAGCGGCACCCTGCACTACCAGGTGTTCGACGATCGCGACTATCCGTTCGCGGTGAACCCGCAGTTCAAGGCCTGGCTGCCGCTGACGCGGGTGCCGCACAGTTGGCTGGTGTACACGCCGGGGCGCCGCCCGCAGGTGATCTTCCACCAGCCGCGCGACTACTGGCACGTGGTGCCGGATGCGCCCAGCGGCTGGTGGGTGGAGCACTGCGACATCCATCTGATCCGCACCCCGGACGAGGCGCTGGCGCTGCTGCCGGACGCCGCGCGCAGCGCGATCCTCGGCGAGCCGCAGAGCGCGCTGGGCGCCTACGTGCCGAACAACCCGCCGGCGGTGCTGGACTACCTGGAATACCACCGCGCCTACAAGACGCCGTACGAGCTGGTACTGATGCGCCAGGCGCAGCACTCGGCCGTGCGCGGCCATCGCGCCGCCGAGGCCGCGTTCCGCGACGGCCGCAGCGAGTTCGAGATCCACATGGCCTACTGCGCCGCGGTCGGCCAGGATGCGAACGAACTGCCGTACGGCAACATCGTGGCATTGAACGAACACGGCGCCGTGCTGCACTACACCGAACTGCAGCGGCAGGCACCGACGCCGCTGCGCAGTTTCCTGATCGACGCCGGCGCCTCGGCGCACGGCTACGCCAGCGACATCACCCGCACCTACGCCGCCGATCGCGGCAGCGAGTTCCAGGCACTGATCGACGCGGTGGACGCCGCGCAGCAGCGCATGGGCCAGCACGTGCGCGCCGGCGTCGACTACCGGCAACTGCACCTGGACGCGCACCTTGCGCTGATGGGCGTGCTGAAGGACGCCGGCGTGCTCACCGTGTCGCCGGAAACCGCGGTAGCCACCGGCGTCAGCGCCGCATTCTTCCCGCACGGCCTGGGCCACCCGATCGGCCTGCAGGTGCACGACGTCGCCGGTTTCGCCGCCAGCGACCGCGGCGGCCGCATCGAACGCCCCGACGGCCATCCCTACCTGCGGATGACCCGCACCCTGGAACCTGGCATGGTGGTGACGATCGAGCCGGGCCTGTACTTCATCGACATGCTGCTCGACGACCTCAAGCAGGCCGGCCATGGCGGCAGCGTCGACTGGGCGCGGGTGGCGCAGTTCAAGCCCTACGGCGGCATCCGCATCGAGGACGAAGTGGTGTGCACCGAGGACGCACCCGAGAACCTGACGCGGCCGGTGTTTGCGGCGGCGGCCTGAGCCGCCACCTCGATCACTTGCCGGTCAACGCGTACGGGCCGCGATTGAAGCTCATCGGGATCAGGTCGTAGCGGCGCTGCCCGGCGGCGGCCGGATACGGCGCGGTCTTGAAATCGCGTGCCAGCGCTTCAAGTCCACGTGCCGCGTTCGGCGAAGGCAGCGCCTCCAGCACCAGGGCGGACTCGGGACGTCCGCCCTGCGGATCGCCACGCATCAGGAACAGGCTCAACGCCGGCGTGACCGGCAGGGCCGCCGGGCTGTCCAGCACGGTCTTGCGCCGTTGATTCTCGGCACGCGCAGTCAGCCCGCCAGCATCCTCGCCATCCTGCGCCTGCAGCGCATCGAGCTGCGCGAACAGCATCCGGTCCAGAACCCGCCCCCACTGCACGCGGAACGCGTTGAACCAGGCCAGGCCGATCGCGTCGCGGTCGCCGCTCGGCATCGCCGCATAGCAGCGTTCCAGCAGGTAGGCATGGTAGGCGGTATCGCGATTGCGCTGACTGGGCCGCACACGGCGGCCTTCGATCTCGCGCGCCCGCGTGGTGAACTCGCGGTCCAGCGCCACCCAGCCCTGCGCCCATTGCAGCGCCGGCTTGGCATTGCCGGCGGACAACTCCAGCTCGGCCAGCGACGCCAACGCGAGCAGCGGGCAGCGCGGCATGCCCAGGCAGCGCTCCAGCCAGTAGCGGGCAGTGTCCAGATCGCGCGGCACCAGATGCGCCGGATGCGCCTCGCCATTGCGGTAGAGCACGCCCAACACGTACGCCGAGGCGCCATCGCCCTTACCCGCCAGCGCGACGACCTGCGCCAGCATCTGCGCGCGGGCCTCCGGCGCAGCGCGCAGCGACAGCAACGTCTCTAGATCGTCCAGCGCCAGCGTGGGCACCGCAGCAGGCACAGGCGCCTGCGTCGCCGCGGGCGCAGCATCGGCTGGCGC
>NZ_AQOI01000164.1:0-1878 GCF_000364665.1 Xanthomonas sp. SHU 199 | reverse complement strand
GCCGCGAAGCGGCTTCGGCTTGAATGAATTGTTAGGGCTCATACCGGAACTTTGGTGGTAACGACGCATTTGGTAATCGCGTCGCGCACCGACTGTCGCAGGTTGAAGGACGTCCTAGGCGAATGCTCAAGTGCGTGCTTTGCAAAGCAGTGCGCGTACAGGCTGTCGAAATAGATCTTGAGGTGTGTTTCACTGAGGCCCGGAAGTCAGTCCACACCTTTTCAGGATCATCATTGAACTGCTTGATGACGTTCAATTTCTTTTCTGGGCAAGCCATGATCTCTCCTTGTGAGCCCTAACGCCTGAGTTAAGGCGTGCCGCGAAGCGACATCGGCTTAAATGAATTGTTAGGCCTCACGTCCGGGTTACTCTTGTGGCTGCGCCGCTTCCGCGGTGTCCTCAGCTGGTGTTTCCTCTGCCTTAGCTTCATCAAGTGTGCGGAACCTCTCGGTGATGTCGTAGAACTGCGAGACATCTTGAATTACTGCAACGCCTGGCAAGGTTTCGCCAGTTGCTCTATTGGCGATGTATGCAGACACAATGCCGATGACCTCAACCTTGTCCTGCAGCAAGCGAAATGTTGGCTCGCCGCTGACACCGTTTATGGCCACGCCATCCACTAAGTATTGCTTTTGAGGCTCGTTGTAGTAGCTAACTCGACCGGAGAAAAAGCAGGCGTTCGAGGAATGGACTGCGGGAAATCCTAACCAGCCAATTTCCACTCCGGCTTTAATAAAGTACTCATTTTCGATCAATTTCAATGTCTGATCTGGAAAGGGCAGATCTCCGCGATTTATAACGATGGCAGCTGAATCAATTTGAGGCTGTAGATGAATGGCGCGCTCGTGCGCCCGGAACAAAACGGAGCGGCCTGAAGCGGGATGATAGAGCCGAATTGGTGTTTCCCAGTAGTGTGCATAGTCCACCACATGCGCAGCTGTGGCTATGGCGCAAAGATCAGTTGTCGCACTTACAGACACAAGCCAGCCCGTTCCAGATCCTCTCGGCGTTGAAATATGTACGAGATGCGCATCAATCTCTTTGATTCCTTCGTGCCACTCCATGATCTCTCCTGTGAGGCCTAAAACCTGAGTTCAGCCGCGCCGCGAAGCGGCGTCGGCTTGAATGAATTGTTAGGCTGCTGCCCCGTGCCCAGCACGTGCCACCCGCCAACCAAGATACACGCATAGAAGACCAAACAAAGCCGTAAGGATCATGGCGAAATGTACCTGGCGGCAGCGCAGATGCTCTGCAAAGAGCGAAAAATCAGAGCCGCAGAAGCCTGAAGCCAGACTTGCGGCAGAGAATATCCACAGAAAACAGTAAAGCGACGCCGGTGCGCTGAGGATTGAGCCTGCAATGAACCAAGGGCGCGATCTAGCTTTCATAGCAGCCTAACACCTGAGTTAAGCCGCGCGGCGTAGCGGAACAAACGGTGGCGCGCTCTTCAGTGTCACCGTTTTTGTAGCGAAGCTGCGTCGGCTTGAACGAATTGTTAGGCCTTGCAGTTTTCTAGGTTGGTGATGCCATTCGCACCAAGGTCATTGTTTGAATGTGCAACCTTTCCGTCTCTGCCGTGGAACCAGAGAGTATTGTCCCCGTCTCCATCACGACGTTGATGGAAATCGTAGGACAAGCTGTTCATCTCGCACTCTCTCCGGAATGCAGGGAAGTCATCACTGACGTTGTCAGAGATTTCAGCTAGACCATTGGCATGTGCAACCCAAGATAGGACGCCATCTTTCGCAAGTGCTGCGTAAGTACCCGGGCGCATCATGTGCTCGGCGCGAAACAGAATTCTTCTATGCACCATCGTGTAACCTCCAGTTGGATAGCAAGGCTTAACGCCTGAATTAAGCCGCGCCGCGAAGCGGCGTC
>NZ_AQOI01000163.1:0-1594 GCF_000364665.1 Xanthomonas sp. SHU 199 | reverse complement strand
CAGCCGGCGCGGCCTCCGGTGTGGCGGCACTCTCGAAACCGGCGAAGTCGTCGGCGCTGGCCTGGCTGCCGGCCTCGGCCACCAGCAGCGGCAGATCCAGGTTGGCGGCGTCGCCGTGCGGGTCCACCGCCAGCACCAGCAGGTCGCAGTCGTCGCGCACGAATTCGAAGATGTCCTCGATCGCGGCCTGCTGCGCGTCGCTGCGCAGCAGGATGTCGAAGCCCAGGTAGCAGGCCTCCGGATCCAGTTCCGGCAATGCCGGCACGCGCTCGTGACGGGTGCGCACCGCTTCCAGGCTGCCGAGGCTGCGCAGGCAGCGGATCAGGTGCAGCGGCGAGTTGCCGAAGCGCAGCGCATCGGTGAACAACTGCAGCGAGATCCGCCAGTAGCCGGTGTGCGCCGGCGCCGCGGGCGTTGCGGCGGCGCCGGCCTTGGCGGCTGGCGCGGCAGCAGGGTGCAGGTAGGTCTGCAGGCGTTCCAGCAGCGGCGCACCCTCGCTGGCCAGCGTGGCTTCGTCCGCCTCGGCGCCGGCGGCCGCTTCCACCAGGGTGCGGATGTGGTCGCAGCAGGCGAGCATCAGTTGGATCAGCTCCGAATCCAGCGCGACGGCCTGCTCGCGCACCAGATCCAGCACGCTCTCCACCACATGGGTGAAGCCGACCAGTTGCGCCAGATCGAACAGGCCGCCGGAGCCCTTGATGGTATGGGCGGCGCGGAAGATCGCGTTGACCGCGTCGGGACCGGCTTCGCCGCGCTCGGCTTCCAGCAGGTTGCGTTCCATGTCCTCGAGCAGGTCGCGGCTCTCGGCGATGAAGGTCTGCAGCAATTGATCCATGTTCATGTCGTGCTGCCGATTAGTGAAGAGTGTCGTCGC
Source organism: Xanthomonas sp. SHU 199 (assembly GCF_000364665.1). Lineage (NCBI taxonomy): Bacteria > Pseudomonadati > Pseudomonadota > Gammaproteobacteria > Lysobacterales > Lysobacteraceae > Xanthomonas > Xanthomonas sp. SHU 199. The sequence goes on along the minus strand of NZ_AQOI01000163.1, from coordinate 720 downwards.
CGACGCGCTCGAACGCGTCGCCCAGGCCGAGCAGGTCCAGCGCGTCGCCGACCGCCTTGGTGCAGCCCTCGAGCTGGAATGGCCGTCCCAGCGCGCGCAGCGCGGCCTGGGTGGCCAGCAGCAGTTGCACGCCGGTGGCGTCGATGTCGTTCACCGCCTGCACCTGCAGGCGCAGGCCGCCGGGATGCTCCAGCGCGGGCAGCAGCAGCGGCTTCAGTTCGGCCGCATGGCGGATGGTCATGTCGCCGTCCACGATCAACTGCAGCGGCGGATCCTGTTCGTCGGGGGGCGTCGAGCGCATGGCGGGTCTCCGGCAGTGGCGAGTGGAAAGCCGGCGCCACGCCGTGAAGAGCGTGTGCAGGCCTGGGTACCAGCGATATCGGCGCGGACGGGAAATATTTAGAGATATTTAGCCCGCGTGAAGCATTTGTCTCGCAGGCCGCACGCGAGCCTGAGTGGTTCAGACCGGTGCCAGGACGCGGATCCCATAACCGCGCCGATGCGGTCGGTCCCTACGTTTCTGCATGCGCCGTGCCAGTCGCGGCAACGGGGAAGGCGTCAAAAAGCCGCGCCATCCGTGCGACGTGGCGGCGGTCTTCACGTGAAGACCGCTGCAGGCCAGGGAACACAGCGGCGCGAGCGCCCATACGCCACCGAACGTTGTGGCGGTCCGGGGCGGGGGCGGGGCAGAGGGGTGCGGGGTCGCGGCAGCCGGCCGCG
>NZ_AQOI01000162.1:0-4215 GCF_000364665.1 Xanthomonas sp. SHU 199 | reverse complement strand
TGCTGCGCCGGCCACCGCCGAACCCGCTGCCGCGCCTGCCGACGCCCCGGCGCCGGCGGCACCGCCGCAGGCGCGGCTGTCGCGTCCTCGTTCCGACTCGCACCTGACCGTGCAAGCCGCCTGATCTCCAGCATTCCTTTTCTGAGGTAGCCGCCATGGCCCATTCGGCAGTCGATCACCACGACGAGCACGGGCATCAGCAGAGCTTCGTCGAGCGTTGGTTCTTCTCGACCAACCACAAGGACATCGGCACGCTGTACCTGCTCTTCAGCTTCACCATGTTCGTCATCGGTGCGGCGATGAGCGTGGTGATCCGCGCCGAACTGGCGCAGCCGGGCCTGCAGTTCGTCAAGCCCGAGTTCTTCAACCAGATGACCACCGTGCACGCGCTGGTGATGATCTTCGGCGGGGTGATGCCGGCGTTCGTCGGCCTGGCCAACTGGATGATCCCGCTGCAGATCGGCGCGCCGGACATGGCGCTGCCGCGCATGAACAACTGGTCGTTCTGGCTGCTGCCGGTGGCCTTCACCCTGCTGCTGCTGACCCTGTTCCTGCCCGGCGGCGCGCCGGCCGGCGGCTGGACCATGTATCCGCCGCTGATGCTGCAGGGCGGCTACAACGTCGCCTTCTCGGTGTTCGCCATCCACGTCGCCGGCATCAGCTCGATCATGGGCGCGATCAACATCATCGCCACCGTGCTCAACATGCGCGCGCCCGGCATCGACCTGCTGAAGATGCCGATCTTCTGCTGGGCCTGGCTGATCACCGCGTTCCTGCTGATCGCGGTGATGCCGGTGCTGGCCGGCGCGGTGACCATGCTGCTCACCGACAAGTTCTTCGGCACCTCGTTCTTCAGCGCCGCCGGCGGCGGCGACCCGGTGATGTACCAGCACATCTTCTGGTTCTTCGGGCATCCCGAGGTCTACATCATGATCCTGCCGGCGTTCGGCGTGATCAGCGAAATCATCCCGACCTTCAGCCGCAAGCCGCTGTTCGGCTACCAGGCGATGGTCTACGCGATCGCGGCGATCGCGTTCCTGAGCTTCATCGTCTGGGCGCACCACATGTTCACCGTGGGCATGCCGCTGGGCGGCGAGATCTACTTCATGTTCGCCACCATGCTGATTTCCATCCCGACCGGGGTGAAGGTGTTCAACTGGGTCAGCACCATGTGGCAGGGCTCGATGACCTTCGAGTCGCCGATGCTGTGGTCCATCGCCTTCGTCATCCTGTTCACCATCGGCGGTTTCTCCGGGCTGATGCTGGCGATCGTGCCGGCCGACTTCCAGTACCACGACACCTATTTCGTGGTCGCGCATTTCCACTACGTGCTGGTCACCGGCGCGGTGTTCGCGCTGATCGCGGCGGTGTACTACTGGTGGCCGAAGTGGACCGGGCGCATGTACAACGAGGCCTGGGCCAAGTTCCACTTCTGGTGGACGATGCTGTTCGTCAACCTGCTGTTCTTCCCGCAGCACTTCCTCGGCCTGGCCGGCATGCCGCGGCGCATCCCCGACTACAACGTGGTGTTCGCCGACTGGAACCTGGTCAGCTCGATCGGCGCGTTCGGCATGTTCGTCACTCCGTTCCTGATGGCCGGCATCCTGCTGGCGTCGCTGCGCAACGGCGCACGCGCCGAAGCGCGTTCGTGGGAAGGCGCGCGCGGCCTGGAGTGGACGGTGCCGTCGCCGGCGCCGGCGCACACCTTCACCCTGCCGCCGGTGATCAAGCCCGGCGACCTGGCCCACGACGACATCAGCCACTGATGACCGCGCAACCGCCGCTCGACGACCTGGTCCTGCGCCGCAAGCGTGCGGCGCGCACCGCGCTGGTGGTCGGCGCGGTGGCGCTGGCGATCTACGTCGGCTTCATCCTTTCGGGGGTGCTGGGCCGATGAACGCGCCAGCGCCGCGGGTGCACAGCAGTGCCGGGCTGTTCAAGCTGGTCGGCGTGGCGCTGGCGGTGTTCGTGCTGACCTTCTCGCTGGTGCCGCTGTACCGCATCGCCTGCGAGAAGGTGTTCGGCGTGCGCCTGGAGCGCGGCCCCGGCGAAGGCCCGCAAGCTGGCAAGCCGCTGGCGGGCAAGCGCACGGTCACGGTGCAGTTCGATGGCGGGGTGAACTCCAAGCTGCCGTGGTCGTTCCATCCGGAGCAGCTGACCATGCAGGTGGTGCCGGGCGAGCTCAACGAGGCGCTGTACTACGCGCACAACGATGGCGCGCACGCCATCGTCGGCAGCGCGGTGCCGTCGGTGGCGCCGGCACGCGCGTCCGGCTACTTCACCAAGACCGAGTGCTTCTGTTTCACCGCGCAGACCCTGCAGGCCGGCGAGAAACGCGACATGCCGGTGCGCTTCATCGTCGACCCGAACCTGCCCAGCGACATCGGCACCATCACCCTGTCCTACACCTTCTACAAGAACGATGCGCTGAGCGCGGAACTGGGATCGCCGAAACTGGCCGGTTCCGCGCGCGCGGCTCCCTGACCCGACCGGAATGCCTGCCATGGCCCAGCCCAGCACCGACGCCACCGCCAACGCCTACTACGTGCCCAGCCAGAGCCGCTGGCCGTTCATCGGCTCGATCGCGATGTTCGTGACCATGATCGGCGTGGCCAGTTGGCTCAACGACGCGTCCTGGGGCAAGTGGACCTTCTTCACCGGCATCGCGATGCTGGTGGCGACGCTGTTCATGTGGTTCGGCGACGTGATCCGCGAATCGATCGCCGGGCACTACAACCGCCAGGTCGACGTGTCGTTCCGCATGGGGATGGTGTGGTTCATCTTCTCCGAGGTGATGTTCTTCGGCGCCTTCTTCGGTGCGCTGTTCTACACCCGCACCTTCATCCTGCCGTGGCTGGGCGGCGAGGGCGACGGGGTGATGACCAACGCGCTGCTGTGGGACGGCTACTCCGCCGCCTGGCCGACCAACGGCCCCGGTGGTATCGGCGGCCAGTTCCAGACCATTCCGGCCTGGGGCCTGCCGCTGATCAACACGCTGATCCTGCTCAGCTCCGGCGTGACCCTGACCATCGCCCACCACGCGCTCAAGGCCGGCCAGCGCACCCGGCTGATGGTGTTCCAGGCACTGACCGTGGCGCTGGGCTGCACCTTCCTGTACTTCCAGGCCGAGGAGTACATGCATGCCTACAAGGAGCTCAACCTGACCCTGGGCTCGGGCATCTACGGCTCGACCTTCTTCATGCTCACCGGCTTCCACGGCGCGCACGTGCTGCTGGGCACGATCATGCTGCTGGTGATGCTGCTGCGGATCAGCCGCGGCCATTTCAGCCGCGACAACCACTTCGCCTTCGAAGCGGCGGCGTGGTACTGGCACTTCGTCGACGTGGTGTGGCTGGCGCTGTTCCTGTTCGTCTATGTGCTTTGACGGCGGGGATTGGGGAGTTGGGATTGGGGATTGGTGGGTTCCTGCGCGTGCCGGCGTCTCTGGCTGCTGCGTATCGTAGGAGCGGCTTCAGCCGCGACGCGTTACCGGTAAGGCGTCGCGGCTGAAGCCGCTCCTACAAGGAATAGCGATTTTTTACTGGCGGCTTGCGCGCAAAGTGCCCGTGCGGACGGCATGCTGCTATCGAATCCCGAATCCCGAATCCCGAATCCCGAATCCCGAAAGCAACGTCTACCGCCCGAGCCCATGGGGCTTGATCACTCCCGTATAGATGCCCAGGATCACCAGCAGGATCAGGCACACCGATAGGCCGATGCGCCAGGTCAACGCGTTCACCGTGCGCTTGCTCTGGCCGCGGTCCACCAACAGGTAGTACAGGCCGGCGCCCAGGTTCCACAGGATGAGCAGCAGGAACGCGACGATCAGCAAAGTCTTCAGCGAGTCGTTCATGGGCGTCTCGGCACATGGTGTGTCCGCATTATGACCCTCGCCGCTGCCTCGCGCGTGGGTGCGCGCCGGCGCATGCCGCTGTGGTTGGGTTGGAGCGTCGCGTTGGCAGTGGCGCTGGGCTTCTGCGCGCTGGGCCGCTGGCAACTGCAACGCATGCACGAGAAGCAGGCGCTGCTGGCGCAGGCGGCGCATGTGCGCGATCGTCCGCAGACGCTGGCCGATGCGCTGCGCGCGACGCCGCCGGGACAGTTGCGCTGGGTGCATGGCGCCGGCCGCTTCCTGCCCGGCCAGATCCTGCTCGACAACCAGCTGCGGCAGGGCCGCAGCGGGGTGAAGGTGTACCAGCCGTTCCTGGCCGACGG
>NZ_AQOI01000161.1:0-2012 GCF_000364665.1 Xanthomonas sp. SHU 199 | reverse complement strand
TTCAGTCCCGACGCATTGCGCCATCGGAAAGCGCACCGCTTCGCATGTCGCCGTTGTATGACAGTCGACTCCCGCAGACTCCCGGAGCCAGAGAGAAGCACCACCCGACAGTCAGCCAAAAACGCGCACGGCCCGCGCGAAGCGGGCCGTGGCGGGTGCTGCCAGAAACGCGCTGCGGCTTACTTCAGCGCCTTGAAACGCAGGCGCTTGGGGCCGGCGTCGTCGCCGAGGCGGCGCTTCTTGTCTTCCTCGTACTCGCGGTAGTTGCCCTGGAAGAACTCCACGTGCGAGTCGCCCTCGAAGGCGAGGATGTGGGTGGCGATGCGGTCCAGGAACCAGCGATCGTGCGAGATCACGAAGGTGTTGCCCGGGAACTCCAGCAGCGCGTCTTCCAGCGCGCGCAGGGTTTCGATGTCCAGGTCGTTGGACGGTTCGTCGAGCAGCAGCACGTTGCCGCCCTGCAGCAGGGTCTTGGCCATGTGCAGGCGGCCGCGCTCGCCGCCGGACAGCGAACCGACCATCTTCTGCTGGTCCTGGCCCTTGAAGTTGAAGCGGCCGATGTAGGCGCGCGACTGGATCTCCACGCCGTTGATGTTGAGGATGTCCAGGCCGCCGGAAATCTCCTGGAACACGTTGTGGTTGCCTTCCAGCTTGTCGCGGCTCTGGTCCACGTACGACAGCTGCACGGTCGGGCCGACCACGATCTCGCCCGAATCCGGCTTCTCCTGCCCGGTGATCATCTTGAACAGGGTCGACTTACCGGCACCGTTGGGGCCGATGATGCCGACGATGGCGCCCGGCGGGATGATCATCGACAGGTTGTCGATCAGCAGGCGGTCGCCGAACTTCTTGGAGACGTTCTTGAACTCCATCACCGAGTTGCCCAGGCGCTCGCCTGGCGGAATGAAGATTTCGTTGGTCTCGTTGCGCTTCTGGTAGTCGACCGACTGCAGTTCGTCCAGGCGCGCCAGACGCGCCTTGCCCTTGGAGCGGCCGCCCTTGGCGTTCTGCCGGGCCCACTCCAGTTCCTTCTGGATCGCCTTCTGCCGCGCCTTTTCCTGGTTCTCTTCCTGCTTCAGGCGCTCGTCCTTCTGCATCAGCCATTCGGTGTAGTTGCCCTTCCACGGAATGCCGCGGCCGCGGTCCAGTTCCAGGATCCACTCGGCGGCGTTGTCGAGGAAGTAGCGATCGTGGGTGACCGCGACCACGGTGCCGGTATAGCGCGCCAGGAACTGTTCCAGCCACTCCACCGACTCGGCGTCGAGGTGGTTGGTCGGTTCGTCGAGCAGCAGCATGTCCGGCTTCTGCAGCAGCAGCCGGCACAGCGCCACGCGGCGCTTCTCGCCGCCGGACAGGTTGGCGATCTTGGCGTCCCACGGCGGCAGCCGCAGCGCATCGGCGGCCACGTCGAGCTGGTTCTCCAGGGTGTGCGCGTCGCCGGCGGCCAGGATCGCCTCCAGGCGCTCCTGTTCCTTGGCCAGCGCGTCGAAATCGGCGCCTTCCTCGGCATAGGCGGCGTACACCGCTTCCAGCGCGGCCTGCGCCTGCAGCACTTCGCCCACGCCTTCCTCGACCGACTCGCGCACGGTCTTGTTCGGGTCCAGCTCCGGCTCCTGCGCCAGGTAGCCGACCTTGGTGCCGGGCTGCGGACGCGCCTCGCCTTCGAAATCGGTGTCCACGCCGGCCATGATCTTCAGCACGGTGGACTTGCCGGCGCCGTTGAGGCCGAGCAGGCCGATCTTGGCGCCGGGGAAGAACGACAGCGAGATGTCCTTGATGATCTGGCGCTTGGGCGGCACGGTCTTGCTGACCCGGTTCATGGTGTAGATGTATTGCGACATGGCGGCTCCAAAGGCGCAGGGCGCCCGCCGGCCGGCGGCCGGAGGGCGTCGAAAGGGATGGCGGATTATAGCCGGACGGCCGCCGGCATTCGTTGCCGCGCGGTGGCGGCGGCAGACGCGCGGGCGGTGCCGCGCGGCCTACTCGGCGATCGGCGGCAGCGCGGCGCTCGG